>DATJDT010000444.1:0-3003 GCA_035497275.1 Pedobacter sp. | reverse complement strand
GTTTGCTTTCCCACTTTTAAGCACTCTCGCATAAATGGTTGGCTCATCCAATAGCACAGATTTAATCTCATAAGTGCCGCCCTTGATCACACTCATCAAGTTCAGATTCAATTGCAGTTGTTTAATATTCGCCAAGGTATCTGTTGCAAAACTATCTATTCCAACAACTGACAAATCGTTTAATTCTATGCCTAGATTGGGGAATGAACTGATCAAACTTAGGTCAAACTCCTCGAAGTTTACCTTTGCATTTACTTCATCATTGATTGATGATTTTACTTTGGCAACGATTTGCTTCTTAAAGATAAACGGAATACAGGCTGCAGCAGTGAATAAGATAACTAGCAGGATGGCGAAAGTGATGGCTATTTTTTTAAACATATTATATTTTCTACAAGATTTTAATACAAAAAGACAAATATTTAACCAATTAAAGCATAACTATTTTTTAAAACATCCTAATAGGTAAAAACCAAATTACAATTTGTTCTTTTAGGGGATAAAACGCTATCTTTCATTTTTAGATATAAAACATGAAGAAGTCTCTTATTGTAGCCTTATTACTACTTGCTACAAGCGCTTTTGCGCAAAACCAAAGTGCTAATTACTTTAAACTTACGCGTGAAGGGTTCAACGAAAAAAATGCCTATGCAACTACAGCATTTGTAGAAAAATATTTTCGTGTACCAGGCAATACAGGCTTCAATGCCAGCATCCATTATGTGGAAGATATTTTAAAAAAAGCAGGGTATGTTGAACAAAAAGTGAATGAATTTGAAGCTCCATTGACCTATCGCATTGAAAAACGTCCAATGAAACGCAACACTTGGGAACCAGTAAATGCTATTGTACAAATAGTTGGCGAAAATGAACCACTTATTGCTTTTAAAACTAATCGCAATATGATTCCTATTAATTGTCCATCTACCCCAGCTGGAGGAGTAACTGCCGAAGTGGTATTTGTGGGAAAGGGAACAGCAGCCGATTTTGAAGGGAAAGACCTTAAAGGAAAAATCGTTTTTGGAGATGTTGCTACAGGCCGATTAGTTGGCGCAGCTGTAAAAGCAGGAGCTATTGGTGCTATGGGCTACTCAATGCCAAAATATACCCAACCAGAAGTACACCAAACATCTATTCAGTTTGGCAGCATGCAAGCAAACGCGGGCATTTGGTCGCTACTTTTATCATATGGCGTAAAAGAGAAATTAAAGGCTGCTTGCTTACAGGGAAAAGTTCAATTGAAAGTAGAAATTGCTACCAAAATATACGAAGCGGAAGAATTAACAATTGTAGCCAATGTAAAAGGTTCAGTAAAACCAGCTGAGCGTTTTGTTTACAGCGCACACGTTCAAGAACCGGGTGCGAATGATAATGCAACAGGCGTGGGAACCTTAGCCGAGATGGCGCGATTAACTGCAAGTTTAATCAAGTCGGGCAAATTAAAGCCACAACGTACGCTAACGTTTCTTTGGGGCGATGAAATCGTATCAACTGGACGATATATCAAAGAAGATTCACTACGCGCCAAAAGCATCCTATGGGGTATGAGCTTAGATATGGTAGGCGAAGACACAGAGAAAACTGGTGGTTCATTCTTATTGGAGAAAATGCCAGATCCATCGGCAATTTGGACTAGGGGTACCGACAAGCATAGCGAATGGGGTGCAGGTGATGTGACAGAGAAAGACCTTTTCCCCCACTATTTTAACGACTTTATTTTCGACATCTGTAAAGCCCAGGGTAAATTTGCAAACTGGACCGTTAAATACAATCCTTTTGAAGGTGGAAGTGACCACACGCCATTTTTACAGAACAAAATCCCTGGCCTTTTAATGTGGCACTTTACTGATGTATTTTACCATACCGACAATGATCGAATTGATAAAGTATCTAGCAAGACGATGAAAAACGTAGGTATTAGTGCGTTAACAGCGGCCTATACATTGGTTACGGCTGATGAAAACACGGCGGTGAGCACTGTTAACCAAGTTAAGGAAGACGCATTGATACGTTTAAAAACAGAATTCGAATTAAGTAAAAAAGCAATTGTCGATGGTAAAGCTGTAACCGATGAGAAACATATTATCGAAGTATGGGGTAAATGGTATACAGATGCTTTAGCAACTATCGGCACCATGCCAGTTGATGCAAAAACTACCAGAGTTGGCTCGGCGATAAAAGTAGCCACTTTAGCAGTAGAGAAACAAGTGCAGGCATATTTGGACGAGTTGAAATAACACCTACAATGCTTATCTTAGCATAAACCCTTAACCTTATGAATTTTCACACGCGTAAATGGATCAAGCCCGAAGATTTAAACCCTAATGGTGGCCTCTTTGGTGGCAGTCTTTTAAAATGGATTGATGAAGAAGCAGCAATTTATGCTATTGTACAGCTCGAAAACCCTAAAGTGGTAACTAAATATATGTCTGAGATCAATTTTGTAAGCTCTGGTAAATTGGGTGACATTATTGAGCTGGGCATGACTGCTACTTCATTTGGCACTACTTCTATTACCATGTGCTGCGAAGTAAGAAACAAAATAACTAGGAAAAGTATCCTAACGATTGATAAAATCGTTTTCGTTAACATTAACGACTATGGGGAACCGACGCCACATGGCAAAACCAAAATTAAATATATCGAAGAACAATTTGAAGATTTAAAGTAGCTCTTCAATATCTAAATCAAATGCATTCACCACAAGCTGTGCTTGGTTGTAGAAAGTATTTCTCTCTGCCAATTTGGTTTCGATAAAGGCTAGTAGTTGTTCATCGTCCATTCCTTTCAGCAATGGCCTTTTTTCTCTATTATGTAACCTCGAAACCAACTGAGGTGGGGTCATCTTTAAATAAACTGTTTTTCCATTCGCATTCATCCATTCCGTATTATCAAAAAAACAAGGCAATCCTCCCCCTGTAGCTATTACACAAGTTTCGGGATAGGGATAGTTTTTTAAAGTTTCTTGTTCCAGTTTTCTAAAGGCAGCTTCCCCATGCTCGG
>DATJDT010000443.1:0-2018 GCA_035497275.1 Pedobacter sp. | reverse complement strand
CGACTACGAAGACTTGTTGTAGAGAAGTTAGAGGCAGCAAATGTGCCGATCGAATATTATCCTATGTTAAAAAGGGGCTTAGATTTAACGCTGCCAAACGGCGATGTATTTTTGAATATTGATTACACGACTGATTCAGCTACACCGAGAAGCTATGCTTATTGTTCAGATACCCTAATGGATGAAAGTTACTTTGATAGCATTCGGAATTGCGACACGCTTTATCATGAAGCAACATTTTTACACGAAATGATAGAGCGTGCTAAGGAAACACATCATACTACGGCGCTACAAGCGGCTGAAGTTGCGAATTTGGTTCAGGCTAAGAAATTAATCATAGGTCATTTCTCCTCAAGATATAAAACCTTAGGGCCTATTTTAGACGAAGCAAAGGCTATATTTGAGGCAACTGAACTTGCCTTAGAAGGAATTACTTACCGGGTCTAATTTAGCTAAAAAACTTCAAGGTCTCTATCTTCAATTGCTTACTCATTTATCCTTATAAGGAATTTAATTGTCTCCTTTTTTATTTCCACCGCCAAATACAGAGAAGTGAACATAACGTTTAGGATTGGCTTTTAGATCGATCATCAAATTATCGAGATTTTTAGAGGCGTTCGTCAGGTTTTTATACATTTCTTCGTCATTAAGTAATTTTCCTAATGAACCTCTTCCTGCCTTTAAATTTGCAACCATTCCCTGCAAATCTGCAATTGCTTTATTAGCATTATCAATAGTTTGCTTAAAGTTTAAAGCAGCAGCTTTATCTGTAACTGCATTTAAATTAGTTAGAATAGCATCTATTTTAGCGCCATTATTTTTAAAATTAACAGTGATTTGCTCAACATTTGAAAGGATACCTGATAATTTTGAGCTTTCTGATCCTACTAACGCGTCAACTTTTTTTGATGTTGCTTCTAAAGCCCCTAATGTTGAGGCAATACTGCTAAAACTCTTATCAACATTCTTTTGGAAATTTGGATTAAGAATTGAATTCACACTGGTTAATATTGAATCCATTTTTGTGATAATCTGCTCTGCTTTTTTTTGCACAGGTTGAACCGTTTCCATTAGGCCCTTTTCTACATTAGCATTTAGGGTATCACCATCCTTGGCATAATTTCTATCATTGCCAAGATTCATAACGATAGCTTTTCCACCTAATAGATCTGTACTCTCTAACCTTGCAATGGTGTTTTTAGGAATGTCATATTTGCCTTTTATCTTTAAAGTTGCAACAATAGTCCCATTTGGTTGAAGGGTTAACTGATCTACTCTACCAATTTGAAACCCATTAATAAGTACAGGTTTTGAAACGCCAAGTCCATCAACATGAGAATATTTAGCATATAACACAGTTTCGCTCGAAAAGATAGAGTTTCCCTTTAAGAAATTATAACCGATAATTAACAATGCGATAGCAAATGCTGCCAATACGCCTACTTTTGTTTCGTTCTTTATTTTCATTAATGTAGGTTTTCTTTTGTATTAATTAATTCTCAATTTCCTTCTTATATTGCGAAATCGCTTTAAAAATGGCATCAACTATTTCATCTTGGCCCTCATCGGAGTTAATATAATCTTCTTCGTCAGGATTAGAAATGAAACCTATTTCTGTCAATATTGATGGCATAGCTGCACGTTGTAAGACAAGCAAGCCTTGCTCCTTAACACCCCTGTTTACTCTTTTGTTTAGTTCTGTATAATTTTTTTGAACAAGTTTCGCTAAAGATAGGCTTTTTGCTCTATAAAGAGATTTATACATAGATAATTTGATCAATTCTTCTGGATCGGTCACAATAGCTTCTTCCTTTTTCTTGTAGTTTTTATCGTTGATGATATCTTCATTTTCCTTTAGCCCAGCGTCCATTTCATTGATGCGCCTATAAGCGCCAACGAAAGTCTCGGTTCCTCTGGTGGTATGATTGCCTTTAGGCATTGAATTGCAATGAATGGAGATGAATAAATCTGCTTTTGCATCATTGGCTATCTCTGCTCTGCGATACCAATCTACGTCA
>DATJDT010000442.1:0-2211 GCA_035497275.1 Pedobacter sp. | reverse complement strand
TGGCACTTACTTCTTCGTAAGATTTGCCTTCCAATTTGCAGAGTGTAAATACCAATTTTTGTTGTTCGGGTAAGCGCGAAACTGCCTCCTGTACTTTTTCACGGATTTCTCCTTCTAAGTCATGCTTATCAAACTGTTCATAGATTTCGGTCGCATTAGCGGTTAAAAAATTGTGCATTTTAGCTTCTCTTGTAAGTTTGCGGAAGTAATCGTACACTATGTGTTCGGCAATACGATATAAATAGGCCTGGAAAGATTGTTCCGGGTCTATTTGTATTCTTTTATCCCATATCTTCATAAACAGATCCTGGAGCAACTCTTCTGCAATTACGTCGACATGTACCATTTTAAGTAGCTTCCGATATAATTGTAGGCTATATTTTTGGTAGAAATGATTAAACGCATTTTGCTCGCCAGCTTTTAGGTCTGCTAGTAATTGGCTTTCGGCGATTTGAACGGCTGCATCTTTCAACGGTGCCAAAGTATTAAAATAAATTTGATTTTTTTTACCTGCTTGTACTTGGTTTTCAATTGCCGAGCGTATCAGCAAGAAAACAAATCGAAAAAAATTATCCATGCTAAAAGAACTTTATCCCAAACTTGTTCATAAAACCCTAAATGAACAGGAACTCGAATGGCTAAAAGAATATTTCAATACTGGAGATCCCAAAGAAATGTATCGATTAATTAGAGCGGAATTGGCGCTAACAGATCAGGCGTTTAAGCCTACGCTTAAAGAAACAGCAATTTTAGCAAGGGTAGCTCAAAATATAACTAATGCTCAGCGCACGGAAAAGAAACCAATAAAAATTAGTTTATGGCCTCGAATGGCAGTAGCGGTCGCAGTTGCGGTTGTAATTTTTGGAGCGGGGTTGTTTTATTTTGGAAATAGAGAGAAGGTAACAACTACGAATCAATATGCTAATGATGTTGCACCGGGCAAAAATGGGGCTACCCTAACTTTAGCCAATGGCAAGGTAATTAAACTAAGTGATGCGCAAACTGGGGTAAACATTAACGCTACTTCTTTAACTTACAGTGATGGAAGTTTGTTAGATACGGCAGTTTTGTTATCCAGCACGAATGCGAAGGACCTTACCGCTGCCACCGCCAATGGTCAAACCTATTTATTTACCTTGCCCGATGGTACCAAGGCTTGGCTTAATGCGGCTTCTACTATTTCGTTCCCAGCTAAGTTTACTGGAAATAGCCGTACCATATCACTAACTGGCGAAGCCTACTTTGAAGTTGCGAAAGATAAATCACATCCCTTTATCGTAAAAACAGCTAATCAAGAAGTTGAAGTTTTAGGAACGCATTTTAACATTAACAGCTACGTCGATGAAAAAGCTACCAGAACAACATTGTTGGAAGGTTCGGTAAGGGTACATGCTATAGCACACAACAACTCGCAACTCGCAACTGGCAACTCACAACTTTTAAAACCCGGTCAACAATCCACCTTATCAACTTTAGGAGCCCTATCGGTAGCACAAATAAACGCCGAAGATGTAATTGCCTGGACTAGCGGCAAGTTTGTTTTCGAGCAGGAAGATATAACTAGTGTTATGCGTAAGCTGTCACGATGGTACAATGTGGAGGTTGTATATGAGGGCAACTTTGTTGGTAAAACCTTTACAGGTTCAATAAGTCGTTACGATCATATTTCGAAGATTTTGGACAAAATTAAATTTACCGAGGCCGTACATTTTAAAATTGAGGGAAGGAGGGTAACCATTATGCCATAGTATTTACATAAAATGGCAGTATCTAAAAAACGGGAGTGCTTCGACCTACTCCCGCTTAAAGTTTGGTACTGTTAAACAAATTGTGAGAAATGATCAACTATTAACCAAACAATCAAACTTAATGAAATTTTATGAATTTTTTAGGGATGCCAGTACGCTGAGCATTCCAAAGCAGCTATGCCGTGTTATGAGAATCACCGCTTTCATTCTTCTTGCATTTCTTATTCAGGTAAGCGCCTCTTCTAAAGCGCAGATTTCGCTAAACCTGAAGCAACAAAGTATGCGCAAGGCTTTAAAAGACTTAAGCAAACAAAGTGGCTACGATTTTATTTATGCCGACCAAGATATTAGCTTGGCTAAACCAATTAGTCTTAACCTTAACAATGTAAGCCTCGAAAAGGCCTTACAACTTTGTTTTGCCGATCAACCTTTAGTATATGAGGTTTCCGATAAAACGGTAATG
>DATJDT010000441.1:0-3436 GCA_035497275.1 Pedobacter sp. | reverse complement strand
GTACAGGAAATGGTTGAAAAAGAAGCTCAATTACCCAAAGATATTAAATGGCACTTAATTGGTCACCTGCAAAGTAATAAAGTAAAATATATTGCTCCTTTTATCGAAGTTATTGAATCAGTAGATAGCATAAAATTGCTTAAGGAAATAGATAAACAAGCTGCCAAAAACAATAGAACCATAAACTGTCTACTTCAAGTCTACATTGCAGATGAAGACACAAAATTTGGTTTGGGTTATGATGAGCTGATAGAATTGTTGAGAAGCGAAGAATTTACTACCTGCAAAAATGTTAGGATTTTAGGTTTGATGGGTATAGCCACAAATAACGCTTCAGAAAAGCAGACACAGGCTGAGTTTAACGAGCTTAAAGTATTATTTGATGGAATAAAATTAAGCTTCTTTAGAAAAGATGACTATTTTAAAGAACTGTCGATGGGTATGTCTGCCGATTATAAATTAGCCATAGCTCAAGGTAGTACGATGGTAAGAATTGGAAGTAGTATATTTGGAAAAAGAGTGATTAAGCATTGGAAAGAAGCTTAAATTAACTAAAACTATTCATCAAACATCGTAAATACCTCAAATATTATGCCTCAAGCTAACAACATCACGCTCAGAACTGCAATTAAAACAGATTGCGAACGTATTCTCGAATTAATTAACGAATTAGCTGTCTACGAAAAAGCCCCAGAAGAAGTGACAGTTACTTTAGAAGAATTCATCGATGCTGGCTTTGGTGCGAAGCCAGTTTGGAAAGCTTTTGTCGCAATTGATGAAGCCGTGGGCATCATAGGCTTCGCCTTATTTTACACCAGATACTCTACCTGGAAAGGTTGTCGTTTATATTTAGAAGATTTTTTAGTGACTGAAGCCTATAGAGGTAAAGGCGCTGGAAAATTACTTTTTGAAAAAGTAATTCAAGAAGCAAAAGATAATAATTATAATGGAATGGTTTGGCAGGTATTAGATTGGAATGAGCCAGCTATCCATTTTTATAACAAATACAAAGCATACATAGAAGAAGGTTGGCTAAATGCTTCATTTTCCAAAGAACAAACACATCAATTAGTATGAAAAACAGCTTAGCCTTTTTATTTTTACTCCTTACAATATCGGCCTGTCAAAATGGGACCGATCAAAAAGGAAAAACGGTAATTGCCGTATCAGACACCTTAACTTATACTTATGATTCGGTGAGGGTAAATAGTAAAAACATCCCGAAACAAAAGGTAGTTGATACGCCAAACGCTGTTATATCTTATCCAGTATTTAAAAACGATACGCTAAATCAATTTATTAAACGACAAGTATTCAACTATTTCGCGAAAGAAGAACCTGTTACCTCTTATCAAGCGATTGCGGATAGTTTTATCAAAGGATATGATGATTTTGTGAGTACAAATAAAGACACTCAACAAGCTTGGTTTTTAATCATCAAAATTAATGTTTTAAAGCAAAGTGAAAATTATTTGGCTTTAAAATATATCCATTCCGACTATGCAGGAGGCGCACATGGAAATACAACGATATCTTTCTTGAATTATAATCCCAAAACTAATCAGGAAATAACGCTCGATTCGTTAATCCAAACGGGCAAGATGGCTACCCTTACCAACATTGCCGAAGTCATCTTTAGGAAAAATGAAAAATTAAACGCTACTGAGTCGCTCGAAGAAAAATATTTTTTCGACAAAGGTAAATTTTCACTCGCCCAAAACTTCTATGTAAGCAACAAAGGATTGGTATTTTTGTACAATCCATATGAAATTAAAGCGTATGCTGAAGGATATACTGAACTCATCATCCCTTTTGAAGCAATAAAAAATATTGCTAGACCTAATACTATTCTTACTACCCAATAAAAAGCATGCAGGTATTTAAATTCGGCGGAGCCTCTGTAAAAGACACAGACGGCATTAAAAATTTAGCTAAAATCGTTCAAAGCCATGGAACTAATCAGATTTTGATTGTAATATCGGCAATGGGCAAAATAACAAACAAATTAGAAGAACTTACTAAAGCCTATGTAAATGGCGACGAAAAGTGTCACACCATATTTGAAGAAATAAAAAGCTATCACTTTGATGCGTTGAACTCCTTATTTGAAGATCATCAAAATCCTATTTTTAACGATGTTGCTAATACTTTTGTGGAAATTGAATGGTTATTAGAAGAAAAAGCAAGTGATCCGGCCGATTACTTATATGATCAAATTGTTTCGATTGGAGAAATGGTTTCCACAAAAATTGTTGCGGCATACTTAAATCAGATTGGCATTTTTACCATTTGGGTTGATGCCAGGAACTACATCCAAACTGATAATAATTACAAAGATGCGAATGTAAACTGGGAAAAAACCGAGCAAGAAATACAAAAACACCTTCCCTCCTTTCTAAATACGGGCATTGTGGTAACCCAAGGTTTTGTTGGTGGAACAAGCGAAAACTTTACAAGTACGCTTGGTAGAGAGGGGTCTGATTATTCGGCGGCAATTTTTAGCGCTTGTTTAAATGCCGAATCATTGACTATTTGGAAGGATGTACCCGGCGTACTAAATGCCGACCCAAAATGGTTTGATGAAACCGAAAAAATAGACCAGTTATCTTATCATGATGCCATTGAATTAACTTATTATGGGGCAACTGTTATTCATCCAAAAACGATAAAACCACTTCAAAACAAAGGGATACCTCTTTTTGTACGTTCTTTTTTAACGCCTGAAGCTGAAGGGACTAAAATAACCAACGTTAATATACCCCTGCCCATTCCTTCATTCATTTTTAAGGTAAACCAAGTGTTAATTTCTATTTTTCCCAGAGATTATTCTTTTATCATTGAAGAAAACTTAAGTAATATATTTAGCTTGTTCCACAAAAACAAAGTAAAGGTGAACACAATGCTTAACTCAGCTATCAGTTTTTCGGTAAGTGTTGATGATTCGGAGAAAATTGATTCACTGCTTAAAGACTTATCGCAGACTTTTAAGGTAAAATACAATAAAGGTTTAGAATTAGTAACGATACGCTATTATAACCAAAATACTATCGACCGTGTTACTATCAATAAAAATGTATTATTAGAAGTAAAAAGTAGGCATACTTGTCAGATAGTGATGAGAGATAAGACCGAATGAACCAACATATTCTAACCCCGGCAGCACAAGAATACATTAGCAAACACCTGAATGCTGATGTAAACAAAATAGCTTTAGCTAAACCTGTACTGGATGGGGTAAGTTCAACTGAATTAGCTGGACAAATTGCTGCGAAAAAGAAATCAAAGAATAAATTACCTACTTGGTATAAGCATGATTTCATCTATTATCCGCCGCTCCTTTCTATTGAACAATGTTCGTCGGAAACAACCGCCATATACAAAGCAAATTTAGCAATTGGAGAAACTTTAATTGATTTAACGACAGGTTTTGGTGTGG
>DATJDT010000440.1:0-6320 GCA_035497275.1 Pedobacter sp. | reverse complement strand
CAGTTACTTTCTACAGAGGAAATACAAGATTATATTGACAAGCAAAACTTTAAGCGACCGGAAAACAGTGAACAAATCGCAGAAGATGTCATTTTAGCTTTAGTAGCTGATGCCCAAAAAGCCCCATCTGGTGGCAATAACCAACCATGGCGCTTCCATTACCAAAATCATTTACTTCATCTTTTTTTAGAAGAAAGTACAGCTCAAGCATATTTAGACCCAAACTATATTTCATCGTATATATCGATTGGGGCGGCTATCGAAAATTTGATACTTTCGGCGGCAAAGCATAAATTAAAAGTTAAATGGGAATTAACTCCGGAAATGGCCCCTAAGCATATTGCTTGGTTTAGCTTTTCAACTAATTATCAACCAACTAATGAGGAGCTGCATTTAGCGGAGCAAATTGATGCACGTCATACCAATAGGAAAGTTACACCAAAGCAAGAAATTGATGGTGCAACGCTTTTAAACCTAAGCAATAGTATATCTCCAATTGAAGGCGCGCAATTAAAATGGGTTACAGATCCCGCTAAAGTGCATTCTTTAGCTACTATTGCTGCGCACGCTGATCTTTTGCGAATGTTCATCCCCGATGCACATGCCGATTTCATCAATAGAGAAATGCGTTGGAATTTAGACGAAGTTAATCAAACGCAAGATGGAATTGGAATTCATACTTTAGATTTAACTAACAATGATCAAATTGGCATCCGTTTAATAAAAGATAGAAGAACTATTGATTTTTTACAGCAAATTGATGGTGGAAATGGCTATAAAAGATTAACATTGCAGCAATTTATGTCATCATCAGCTATTGGTTTACTAACAATGCCTAAATCTTCGCCATATGCGATGATTAATGGAGGAAGAGCAGCAGAAAAATTATGGCTAGCTGCTACTGGATTGGGTTTACAGATTCACCCGGTAAATGTGGCTTTATTGTTTTTTTATAAAAACAGTGTGGAGCAGAATTTAAACATTCCGCAAGAAAGCAAAGCTATTTTAACCCAGATGGAGCAAACATTTAACTCAATTTTTGAAAATGGCGCACATGACGAATCAGTCTTCATGTTCAGACTTTTCAAAGCTTCACCATCGCCAGAAAGAACTATAAGAAAATCAACCTCTAAAATATTCTCCATTGGAAGAGCATAAATCTGATATAAAAAACATTAAGTTCACAGTTTTTAGAGCTGTTGATGATAGGGAGGCTTCTTTGAGTTTTGTTGAAGGACACAAACGGGTACTTGAAATATTCGGGATCACACAAATTTCTTCTGCAAAGGCCGATTGGATTCTTAATCCAGATGTTTACGTGGTACTAGTAACTGATGAAGATACCGATAAAGTATTGGGAGGAGGCAGAATACATAAAGCTAATAGAAAGAATAGGTTACCCATTGAAGAGGCCGTTGGTTACATGGATGATAAGATCTACAAAATGGTTGATGATTTTACAGATGTAGGTACTGGTGAAGTTGCTGGTGTATGGAATTCATTCGAAGTTGCAGGTTTGGGAATAGGGAGCATTCATCTTAGTACGGCTTGTATGGCCTATGCAAAGTTTGTTGGCATTACCACTTTGTTTGGTCTTGCCGCACCTGCCACCTATAGAAATGTGCTCAGAGGTGGCTTTCAAGTGGTTACTTCCTTAGGAAATAATGGTAAGTTTTATTATCCTAAAGATGACATGACGGCAACTGTAATGTTTAATCACGATGTTGTTAATTTGCCTCTTGCTCAGGAACCTCAACGCTCTTATGTATTTGAAATGCGGGAGCAAGCCATATATAAGCAAGAAGCACTATCTAAGCAAGGCGAAACTGTTAACTTAACTTTTCATATTCCCAAAACATGACATTAAATTTTTTCAATAGGTTATTGATATTTTTTTTACTCATTGTAAGTAATTGTGCTTACAGTAACTCAAAAAAAGACATCTTACCTTTTGATGTCGCATATTATAAAGACAATACCAATAAACTTAAGGTTACACAAGTTAATGACAAGTTATTTGTTCAGCTATCAAATCGTGAGGTATTAAATCTAGGTGTAGATGATGCAACTTTTTGGATCAAATTGAGCACCACAAAGGATTTAGTATTCGATAAAAAAGTCCTTTTTATAGAACAGGGTAGAGTTAAAAGCTATGAAATGTATAGGGCTAAGCAAGGTGAACTTCCCCGTTTCCAACAGCCGTTAGTTTTGCCAGGTTATGGTAAGGTAAAAAACGTACAAGGCATTAGCTATCTCCTAGCAGACACGATGAGAAAAGATGAGGTTATCTATTTGAAGCTAAAATCTCATGAAAATTTTATTGCAAAAATATCGATTGTCACGCAAGATAAGATAGTCGCCAACAACTCGTTTAGAGATGTTTTTTTTGGCATTTATACAGGTGTGATGCTCATCATGTTCATCTATAATCTATTCCTATTTATCGTAGTACGAGACAAAAGCTATATTCATTATGTTTTTTATATACTTTTTACTTGGCTCACCCAAATTTCTATACAAGGATACGGTGAAATTTATATTTGGAATAATTTTCCATTGCTCAACAGCTACTCTGTTGTACTCTGTTCTCTTCTAGCATTATTATTCGCTGATCTTTTTACGATTTCTTTCCTTAACACGAGAGTTTTTGCACCCAGAGCACATAAAGCGTTCATTACTTACATCGTATTAATCTTGTTAACAATTTGTTGCATATTCCTACTGGATAATCGTACTGCTTTCATGATCATGCAATTTATCATCATGACTGGAGTAGTATTAGCACTTTCAACATCTTATTACGTATACTTTAAAAAGCACTTTAAACCAGCTGGTTATTATAATATCGCTTGGACAATATTATTTATTGGTGCTATTTTCTTTATTCTGAAAGACTACAGCATTATTCCATACAACAACTTCACGATCTATCTTTTGCAAATTTCTTCAGCATTAGAAGTGCTGTTACTTTCTTTTGCACTGGCTGATAAAATTAATTTCTTTAAAAAAGAAAATGAAGTTGCACAAGCTCAAGCCCTTAATGCTTCATTAGAAAACCAGAAATTAATAAAGGAGCAAAATATCATCTTGGAGAAAAGTGTTAAGGAACGTACGGAAGAATTACAAGATGCAAATGAAACGCTTAACCTTACTTTAACCAATCTAAAAGATACACAATCTCAGCTGGTGGATGCAGAAAAAATGGCTGCATTAGGTCAGCTTACGGCCGGTATCGCGCACGAAATCAATAATCCTATCAACTTCGTAACATCAAACATTAAACCATTGCAGCTGGATATTAATGATTTAAAAGAGGTGATTACGAAATATGAGGAAATTGATTTAACTAAAGATTTAAAAGTACAATTAGAGGAAATTGACTCTTTTAAAAAGCAAATTGATTTGAATTTTGTTAATAATGAAATCAACTCTCTTCTTTCTGGCATTAGTGAGGGGGCAAAACGAACCGCAGAGATTATTAGGAGTTTGAGGAACTTTAGTAGGTTGGACGAATCGGATACGAAACCAATCGACTTAAATGAAGGTCTTGAGTCGACGATCGTTTTGGTACGGAATAACATACCAGACAACGTAAAAGTGACCAAAGAATTGGGGAACTTGCCAAAGGTAGAATGTCAGCCAGGTAAGATTAACCAAATTTTTATGAATTTAATATCAAATGCAATTCAAGCAATAAAATCGAAAGAGGTACAAGGCGAGGAGCATCTGATAATTAAAAGCTGGTATGTTGACCAACAAGTTAAAGTTAGTATTAAAGATTCGGGCATTGGAATGACCGAGGAAGTTAAACATCGTATATTCGAGCCTTTTTTCACTACTAAAGATGTGGGGGAAGGGACAGGTTTAGGGCTTTCAATTGTTTTTAGTATTATCGAAACACATAAAGGTAATATCGAAGTTATTAGCAAACCTAATGAAGGAACTGAATTTATTATTACCTTGAACGTAAATTTACCATAATACTTAATTATGAGTTTTCCGAGCATTAAAGTACTCTATATCGATGATGAAGAAAATAACCTTCAGGCATTTAAGGCTAGCTTTAGAAGGCTATACGAAATTTATACAGCGATTTCTGCTGCTGATGGCTTAAAAATTCTAGAGAGTGTAAATATCCACGTAGTAATTGCCGATCAAAAAATGCCCAATATTACAGGGGTGGAATTTTTTAAGAGCATTGCGGTAACCTATCCAGACCCTATAAGGATACTATTAACTGGTTATACAGATATTGAAGCGTTAGCCGATGCGATTAACCATGGCGATATTTATCGGTACATTACCAAACCTTGGAATGATCTTGAACTCCATAATTCAATCAAAAATGCCTACGATGCCTATCGATCGAAGATAGACTTAAGAAATAAAATTGCAGAACTCGAAAAAACAAATGATGAGTTAAATAGATTTATCTATAGTATATCGCATGAATTAAGAGCACCATTAGTCTCAGTTATTGGCATTGTGAACTTGGTTAAAATGGAAGATCTTTATCATTCAAGTGGTGAATATTGGAGTTTGATTGAAAGCTGCTCGAATAAATTAGATTATTACATCCAAAAAACACTACAATATTATAAGAATAATAAGACGCAATCTGAAGAATCAAATATTGACTTTAAGGCATTAGTTACAGAATTAATTAATTTATATGCCTATTCAAACAAGGATACTCAATTTGACGTAAATGTAGATCAACCGGTTCCATTTAAGGGTGATTTGTTTAGGATAGAGGTTATTTTGGGTAATTTAATTTCTAATGCCATTAAATACCAGAAAATAAATGAACCAAATAAGAAGGTAAATATCGAGATAGCGGTGAGTATAGAATTCGTCGAAATTAAAATTACCGATAATGGTGTCGGCATTTTAAATGAGCATCTAGAAAAAATATTCACTCAGTTCTTTAGGAGTAAGAATCATCATGGAAGTGGATTAGGCTTATTTATTGTAAAAGAGGCCTTAAATAAAATTAACGGTCGCATTTCGGTGAAATCCAATGTAGACCATGGCACAACATTTAAAATAACTATCCCAAATGCCAAATGAGTTAAAGAAAATAATGTTAATAGATGATAACGAGATTGATTTAAAAATCAATGCGAGGATCATTACTTTAACAAGCCTTTTTGACGAAATTATCATTTGCCAATCAGGCGAAGAAAGCTTGGATTATATTAATAAATACATCCATAATCCAGAAAAATTACCTGATTTTATTTTACTGGATATCCAGATGCCTGAAATGGATGGTTTTGAATACCTCGAGCATTACAAACAACTGCCCAGCACTTTTACTAGCAGCTGCCCGGTTGCCATGCTCTCTTCAACATTAGATTTTGGAGATATTAAAAGAGCTGAAGCAAATGTGTATGTGGTAAAGCTCCTCAAGAAGCCTTTGATACCAACAGAGTTAGCTGAATTAATTAAATAAAAAAGCTCCATGAAAGATTTCATGGAGCTTTTTTATTAGTATATTATTTAATTACAGTTTAAAACCATAAGCTAAACGTAAGCCAAAATAGCCTGTGTTAAGATTGTGCTCGCTAATACCTTCAAATTTAGCTGCAAGATCTAATCCATTGCTCCAGGCATATCCCAATGCAGGAGAATATACAAAATTAGTTCCGCTATAAGCACCTACGGCAAATGCAGCACCAGCTTCCGCCAAACCATATACGCCAGCACCAGTGTCATTAAAGAAATATTTTAATCCGGCCTTTACAGGAATATATGCGCGATCTGGAGCATCAACACCAGTGTTACCTATTTCGGCACCCATTAAACGTGTATAACCGGCTGTGATTGGAATAGATAACTGTTTACTTAGATCGAACTGATAACGCAAGTCGCCAGCAATTGCAAAAGAATGAGCATTACTGGTAGGTACTCCTAGATTTAAACCGATACCAAATTTTGGAGTTGATTGTGCGTTAACATTTGTCGAGAAAAATAAAGCTACTGCAGCTACTGCAGTGGCTAAAAATTTAGTAGACTGTTTCATTTTTATTTATTTTAGTCAAATTCAATTTTTATAGACTTCATTGCCTATGCCAGTATATAAACAAAATGCATGCCATAAGAAGAGCTTAAAACTAAAAATCAATAATTCATAATGATTAAATGCACCACTCCGCGCTTATTTCTTCCTCGAACATTGTAGGCATAATTTTTCTCAAACACTTCTATTTTAATAGTAGGATGGTTATATAATTGACGGATGAATGAAGTTTCTTTAATTACCATCATCCATTTTGCGGGGGTTTTAAGTAAGAAATTCGCTAAGCGTTCCTGGTCTT
>DATJDT010000439.1:0-7404 GCA_035497275.1 Pedobacter sp. | reverse complement strand
AAAACATTAGGAACCACAGTATTGTAGGGTGCTGGTAAAGTAATTTTATCAACCTGATTTACATAACGCCAGCCCCAGTTACCTACTGACGACCATTGCTCATCGCCCATGATGCTGTGCATTACCATTGTGTGAGTTAATAAATTATTGCCGACAAAAAGTTTATTCCAAACTCCCAAAGCAAATTGTTCTACTCCCTTTACAGATGCGAGTGCACCAGTAGGTGTTGGCGATGTGGGATCTGCCAACTGTAATTCTGATTTTTTACAACTTACCAATACGATAATAAGTGCAAAAACGGTTATAATTTTTTTCATTTTCTTATTGAATTAAAAGCCAATATTTAAACTTAATTGATACGATTTAAGATTTGGTGCCGAGTAATAGTCAACCCCAACAAATGAACCAAAGCGACCAATTGTTCCACCTTGATTCGTTAAAGCAGAAGTAGCCTCTGGATCTAATCCTTTATAATCAGACCAAGTTGCTAGGTTACGTCCTGTAAGTGTTAAAGTTAAATTCTTCAACCATTTTTGTTTTACTAAACTGGTAACGTTATAGCTGATAGAAACGTCTCTCAAACGAACATAACTTCCATCCTCAACAAACCAAGATAGTGGTGAGTTTACATTATAGAAACTATTATAGTAAGCAACAAATGCACCTGTTTGATCGCCAATAGTTACCGGTTTATCAAAATCAGCATGTAGTCTATCACGATATAACCATTGTTTTGTTTGATTATAAACTTCATTTCCTTTGCTCCAGTCGAATTGGAAGCTCAAGTTTAGATTTTTATAAATAGTAAATCTATTGATAAATGATGCAGTAAAATCTGGGTTAACATTTCCCACAACTGATAGGTCGTCTGCTCCAGTTAAAACGACGTTGTAATTAGATAACTGTACTACATTGCCATCAACCATTGTATATTTCGAAGCATCAGCTGCTGCAATATAACGTGAGCCATTTGGTTTTAATTGATCAATGCTGTGTAGTGGACTTTGCATGTACAAATCTCCTAAATTACCACCTGGAGCTAAATTAAATGCACCTTGAGTAATTGGTAGATTATTAGAAATTTCGGTCAATTCAGTCTTCGCTTTTGCCCATCTCAATCCTACGTTCCAATTCAAATTGTTCGACTGGAATGCATTTACATCCATTGACAAATCAATACCGCTTGATTTCAAAGATATCAAGTTATCCAAAGCTGTTGCCACGCCTGTAGAAGGAGAAACAGGAGCGAGTTGAATTACATTTTTTGATGCGCGGTCCCAATAAGTACCATTTAAGGTGATTCTACTTAGCCAGCTACCTTTAAATGGTGTTAAAGTGAAATCGGTACCTAACTCTAACTCGGTAGTGGTTTGAACTTCCAATTCAGGGTTGTTTGCCTGTGATCTAGTATAGATAGAAGTTCCTGTTGTTCCTAACGCTCCTAAGTTAAAAGTTACCTGTCTTTCATACGAGCCTGGTTGCACTCCAGCTTCACCGTAGGCTGCACGAAGTTTCCAGTTAGCGATGATATTACGACTTGCAAAAAACTCTGATGGATTAAAGTAAACAGTACCACGAGGGAAAGTAAAAGGCTTAGACTGCCCACCAAATGCTGAAGAGTAATCTGAGCGGAAACCAGCCGAAATACCTGCGATGTTACCATAATCAAAGCTTTGGTTAACTAAATAACCAAACAATAAACTTTCGTTATATCCATCGCCTGAAGTTTTGGTAAGCGCACTACCTACGGTATAAGGTGGATATAGTGCAAGACCTGTACCTGATGCAAAGAAACTACTTCCTTTTTGCTTTCTGCTATCATAAGTTACTTGCGTAGAGGTAGTAATCGGAATGTTTATGTTAAAGTCTTCTTTGAAATTGGTTCTGAAATATAAACTTGCATTCGCATAGGTTGTACTCGATTCGGCAAAATCAGTGGTTATACTACCGTTAATATTGCCATAAGATACAGTTTGAGGTTGTCCAGTTTGATTTTGTGTATAATCGTAACCATTAGAGCGTCTGGTATCTATTGCATACTTTACATCAAGCTCCACAAATTTTGGGAATTTATAATTAACGCTAAAGTTCTGAACTAAACGAGGAGTTCTATCATAGCGGGTACGTACATCTCGTTCACCTAGAGCATTATTACCATCCGTAAGGTTACTTGGTTTAACAACATATCTACCTGTTGTGGGATTTTTCCATAAAAAGTCAATCCACTGCAAAGAGTTCACCAAATTAAAACGGCCTCCTGTAAGTAAATTTTCGTCTGTATAGATCAATTGTGTACTATTTCTGAATGATAGACCTTTTACTGGACTAAACCCGAAATTTAAACCCATGTTGGTTCTTTTAAAGTCGTTGCTATATACATCTTGTTGTGCAAGATGTGACAAACTGAAAGCATAGTCTAACTTCTCATTACCACCTCTAATGTTCAGTGAGTTTGCAAGCGTAGTAGCTGCTCTGTTTCCCTGATCAATATGGTCGTAAGTAGGCAGTAAAATCGGTTTATTGTTTTGAACCGTTTTATCAGTAGTATAAGGCATGGCAACAGGATTAGGCCACACACCAATAGCATTTGGGGCTAAAATTGCACCGCCGTTAGCGGTAATATTGCCAGCAGCATCGGTAACCCAATGGTGGTTTGTAGCAACCAATGTATTTGCCTTTATAACCTGGTCATTGCTGTATTTCGAAGAAACATCTATGGTTAATCTTCCATTTTTAGACCCCTTTTTGGTAAAAATTTGGATTACCCCATTACCTCCCTGAGCCCCATACAACATACCACCTGCCGAACCTTTTACAATTTCGATATTCTCAACAATATTTGGATCTAGAGAGGTTAATAGGTCAGAGCTAGATTGTACACCATCGATCAGAATGAGCGGTTGAGTTCCATTCAAATTGGTGAATCCCCTTAAGATAATTTGGGCACCTGCACCAGGAGTCCCACTTCGCTGAATAATTTGGGCACCTGCAATTTGACCTTGTAGGGCTTGCGTTACATTGGTTGTGGCACTTTTAGGAAAGTCTTTCGATGCCAATGATGACACCTCAATAGGTACCTTAGTTTTTTGGGTTGCAACACCCAAACCAGTTACCACTACCTCACTTAATAAATTTGCGTCAGTAACAAGAGATATTGTAAGAATTGATTTCCCAGTAACGTTGACTTTTTGGGTAACATAGCCAACGGAAGAGAAAACGAGAACGTTTCCGGAGATTTTGATGCTAAATTTACCATCACTGCCAGTTTGTGTTCCAACTTGTTTTCCTTCGGCTTTTACGTTTACTCCTGGGATTGGTAAACGATCATCTTGGGACGTAACTGTCCCAGTAATTGTTCTGTCCTGGGCATTGGCCGATACAGCCAAAAACAACAGCACGAACAAACTCTTTAGAAGTTTTTTCATGAATTAGTTAAAATTAGTTTAGAATTAGTTTTTTAGTTAACTAAATATATTCTTTTTAAACTAAAAATATTCCAAATAGAAGTTTGGTTTCATGTTTGTTACAGACATAATTTTCTCGGGCAATAATTTAAGCAACGAATGAGCGTTGCGCAAAAAAAAAGGCTTGGATTTTTAATCCAAGCCTTTATAAATCAATAAGTTTCGCTATCTGGTGGGATGCCATAGTCTACGAATGCGACTTCATCTTTTGTTTTGTTCTTTTTACCAGTGAACAAGGATTTTATAACATTAAAAATTCCAGATAAGCTCTCTGCATCTAATGATTTTCCAACTTTTCCGGAAACAATGGCGCCCAGAGCTTTGGTAATTAAACCGGAACCTCTAAAAACGGTACTGTTCATAAGCATAGGTAGAACGATAGACATGATTTTGCTACTTATATTGGTTTTTTCATCAAATTTCAGGAACCCACTAGGGGTAGCATACTTTTTAATCAAATTACCCAAACTAAATTGATTAATATAAGCCTTTGAATCGTGTTTTAGTTGAACACCTCTTTGTTTATAATCAGCTTTTAGGCGATGAACTTCTGCATTCAATTCTGCTAACGTTCGTATGTTCTTATTTGTCTTCATCGTCGTCATCTTTATCGGCCACTTTATCGAAATATTTTCTAATAAAAAGATTAATTAAACCCGGTTCTAGATATTTATCCTTAATCAGGTAAACTATAACCGACATAATCAGATAAATTCCAGCAACGCATCCAAAGCCTCTAGTATAGCTGCCCAAAATATCAGAAAGAAAAAGGGCAAGCGTAAAGGTTCCGAATAGAAATGCTAATATAAAACAAATGATTACTGCACCATTTGTAATTAAATCTGCAAATATTTTTGATCCTTTTTCAACAGCTGTTAGCTTCGTATATTCTATACGTGTATCGATATAATCTCGTGCATCCGAAAAAATATCTTCAATGCCTTTTTCTTTATTTTCTTCCATTATAGCTTAAAATTTTAGGTGAATCAAACGTTTTCTACTTCACTAGAATACTCGTCTTCTACCTCACGTAATTTACCTTTAATGGTGTCAACAACCTTATCTTTTAAGCTAGTAAGGTTATTAATTTCATCGGCCGCTTTATCTTTAATAGAATCTCCTAAATCTTTTAAAGACTGACTTAGTTTATCTCGAGTTTCACTGCCTTTTTCTGGCGCAAATAATAAACCTAATGCAGCACCTGCTGCTAAACCTGCTAATAGCGCTATTACTACTTTTGAGTTGTCGTTCATGATCTTTAATTTTTATGTTTTTAAATCTGTTTAAATATAACCTAATGATGTTAAGTAAATATTAATCCTAGTTATAACTCTTCTTGTTCCTGAATTGTTTTTATTCGATCTAATCTTTCCGTTGCTTTAGCACTTTTTTCATAAATCTTAATCAATAAAAAGAAATAAGAAAACAGCAAAGGTCCAAAAACCAATCCTAGGATCCCGAATAAAGGAATACCAATAACCACGCCAATCACCGTAATAACGGGATGAATGTTTCCAACTTTTTTGGCAATCATAAAACGAAGTACATTGTCGATATTGATAATTACAACAAAGCCAAATATTAACATAGCCCAGCCGCCGAAGCTATTTCCATCGGCTATTTGGAGTAAGGCAGCAGGTACAAACACTACAGGAGGGCCTAAAATTGGCACAAATGAAATAAATGTTGTAATTACACCCCAGAAAACAGGATCGCTATAGCCCAGAAAATAAAAGGATAAACTTACTAATGAGCCTTGTACAATAGCAATAAATCCTTGTCCTACTACATTGGCATAGGTGGTATTACGCATTTCTTCAGCAAATCGTTTTGCATTTTGTTCTCTAAAAGGGGCATATTTTAGCAATGCATTTTCGAATGTATCTCGTTCTACTAACATAAAGTATAGTAAAAAGTACATCAATAGTAGTCCGAACACAATATTGAATACACCAGTAATAAGCGAAGGGAAAAGTCCGGTTGCCCATGTTCCTGCTTTTTTTAACCCGTCTTCAATCATTTGACTTGCATTTTCGCTAAACTCAAATAGATGTTTAATTTTATTAAGGAGATTGGTGAAATAGATTTGATTATTATTCAGTTCTGTTATTTTGGCAATCACCATGCTGCTAAGTGCATAAAATGGAAGAACAAGTATAATTAGCGAAAGGAATAATAGGCAGATTGCGGTAAAGCTTTTATTCCATTTTTTTATTTCTGTTAAATGAATGTAACCAGGTCTGAGTATGGTATACAGTACCAACGTACTTAATATTGACCCAAAAATGCCTTGTAAAGAATAAGCGATTAAGCAACCTAAAGCTATAATAATAACCAGGTTAATATTGTTACGTTGCTTATAGGTAAATATAGACATGGTGTTTTTAGTGATCCAAGTTTATTGCTTTCATTTTATTATAGAGCGTTTTTCTATCTATATTTAAAAGTTTGGCGGCTTTGGTTTTGTTAAAA
Organism: Pedobacter sp.; assembly: GCA_035497275.1. GTDB lineage: Bacteria > Bacteroidota > Bacteroidia > Sphingobacteriales > Sphingobacteriaceae > Pedobacter. The sequence continues at coordinate 1,468 of DATJDT010000439.1, read as the reverse complement.
TTTACTTCTCTGAGGACATTTAAAATTGTTTCATATTCTGCTTCCAAAGCTGCATTCTTAAGGTCTCTTGGTTTGTTCGGATTAGCAATCGTGTTTTCTACGGCAGCCTCTATTGCCGATGCTTTTGCGTAGGTTGAAATTTCTAAGGGGAGCGCTTTTAATTGAATTTCTTCATTTTCTGTCAATAAAGTAGCTCTTCTTACTACATTTTTTAATTCCCTAACATTGCCTGGCCAATTGTAGGTTAAAAAACATTCTTCAACTTCATTAGAGAAAGACGTAACATTTCTATTGAGCTCCTGGTTGGCTATTTTAAGAAAAGTGTGAGCAAATACGATGATATCTCTTCCTCTTTTGCTAATGGGTGGTAGATGAATGGAAAATTCGTTAAAACGGTGATATAAATCTTCTCTAAACCTTCCTTTTTGAATGGATTCGCTTAAATTTTCATTAGTTGCTACAATAATCCGAACGTCTAAATCAATTTCTTTCGTGCTTCCAATACGCTTAATTTTTCGCTCTTGGACAGTCCTAAGCAAAGCAGCTTGAATGTCATACGATAAGTTCCCTACTTCATCCAAAAATAAAGTGCCTCCGTTTGCCATTTCAAAGTGTCCAATTTTAGTGTATAATGCACCTGTAAAGGAACCTTTTTCGTGACCGAAAAATTCACTCCCTGCTAATTCTTTCGTCAGGGAACCACAGTCCATAGCCACAAAAGGCTTATCTTTTCTGGGGCTATTTAAATGAATGGTTTTAGCTACCGATTCTTTGCCTGTACCGCTTTCGCCTGTTAAGATAACACTGTAGTTAGTGGGCGCAACTAGCATAATCTGTTTGATAAGGTCTTTAGAAGCCATACTCTGGCCGATCACAAACTCATCAGTTTCGATAAGTTGCTTAGTACTTTTATCTTTTTTTGGATCTGAAGTGGCCGATTCTGCGTCGTTTGTATTTAAAGCAATTTGAGTTTCGATTGCTTTATTAATTGTGTTTAGAATTTCGTCTGGATACAGCGGTTTTGTAATATAATCGTAGGCGCCAAGTTTAATAAGTTCAACGGCTAATTTGATGTCAGAATAACCCGTAATAATAATTACACCAGTTTTAGGATAGAGTTCTTTTACTTTAATCAAGATATCTTTTCCATCAGTATCTTCTAACCGGTAGTCGCACAGCACCAAGTCAAAACTTTGCTTAGCAAGATATTCCATTGCTGATGTTCCACTTGTTGCAGTTTCAACAATAAAAGAATTTCGGGTTAAAAATTTAGATAATAACAGCCCAATGTTTACCTCATCATCTACAATAAGTATTTTCTTCATGACAAATGCGTAACCAACTAATAATAGTTAAATATAAGGAAATATTTAGAATGGGCAATATTTTCTACACATTTTTAGCGCCTAAAAAGGCATAGAAGTTCTATTAAAAATCGAAACCAATCCTTAACCCTAAGAAATTTACT
>DATJDT010000438.1:0-7600 GCA_035497275.1 Pedobacter sp. | reverse complement strand
TATGATCAGTGTTGCAAGTTCGGCCACCTCTTTGTTAATTGCTCATATTGCAGAAAAAACAGCAAAGATTAGAGTGGGCGCAGGAGGAATAATGTTGCCAAACCATTCTCCATTGATCATTGCTGAGCAATTTGGTACATTAGCTACACTTTATCCTGATCGCATAGATTTAGGTTTAGGAAGGGCACCGGGGACTGACCAGCTTACAGCAATGGCAATTAGAGGAGAAAGATTCAATGCTGCTCACGATTTTCCTTCAGATGTTAGAAAATTACAAGCTTATTTGTCTGCCGAAAATAGATTTGCTAAAGTTCGAGCAATTCCTGGGGAGGGCACCGATGTTCCTATTTGGATTTTAGGTTCTAGTACTGATAGTGCACATCTAGCAGCTGCTTACGGCCTACCTTATGCATTTGCCAGTCATTTTGCACCACAACAATTCTTAACGGCAATAGAAATCTATAGAGCTAATTTTAAACCTTCTGTACAACTTCAAAAACCCTATGTAATGGCTTGTGTTAACGCTGTCGTGGCTGATAGTGATGAAGAGGCTGAACATTTGTCGACCTCCTTAAAACAACTTTTTATAGGTGTAATAACTGGAAAAAGGCAATTATTACAGCCGCCTGTTACAAATATGGATACGATTTGGAATGAAATGGAAGAGGAAGCGGTGTATCAAATGCTTGCTGTATCATTTATAGGAGGGAAGGAGAAGGTTAGGGCCGATCTTCAATCATTTTTAAATCAAACTCAAGTTGATGAAGTGATGGTGACTTCACATATTTATGACCATCAGGCTAGGTTGCAATCTTATAAACTTTTTGCAGAAGTTTTGCGAGAAGCTTAATGTGATTAGCTAGTCTCTATCTTAATAGGGTTGGTAAGCAATTTGTGTATAGGGCATTTGTCGGCAATTTGCATCAACCGTTGCCTTTGCTGGTCGTCTAATTCGCCATTTAATTCAATTTTACGTGTTATGGTTGTGCTCTTATCCATTTCATCCTCAGGACAAATTGAAAGCTCGATTTTTACGCTAAGTAGTGGAATTTGTTTTCTATCAGCATACATTCTGATGGTTATCGCAGTACAACTTCCTAAACTGGCTAACAGTAATGCTCCGGGTGTCATACCTTCATCTGTACCGCCTAGCGCTTCTGGTTCATCAGCATAAATAAAGTGGCCACCAGCAAATATTTTGGTCTTATATTTTGAGTGATCAAGTTCGGTAATTGCGGTAATTAAAGTGCGAGCCATGCTATGAGATTTATGATTAAATTTACAACTAAAAATAACTAAATGGAACAAACTAGCCCAACAGAAAGATTAGCCTATTTTAAGTCGCTTATCGGGAAGGAAATTACACAATCTCCCTCACATTATATGAATTGGTTGAAACCTACGTTATTAGCGGCCGAAAAAGGGTCGTTACATTGTAGTTATTTGGTGAGAAAAGAAATGACAAATCCCTATGGTATTTTGCATGGTGGTGTAACAGCAGGTATCATTGACGACTTAATAGGTGCAACTGTATATATATTGGGGTTGAATGCACGTTATACTACTGTAAATAATAACATAGATTATTTTGCGCCAGCTAATGAGGGTGAAGTGATTACTGCAAAAACAACAGTTGTAAAACAGGGAAGAACTATTATTAATTTACAATGTGAGGTTTTTTTAAGTTCAAAAGACCGATTAATTGCGAAGGGCTATTCTAATATGTTGAACGTAGGTTAAGAGATTTATTGTTGAAAAATTAACCTTATAGAAACATTTTAAATTGAAATTTGTTTAATGCATACCTAAAACCAAATATATTATGTTAAATGATTATTTAAACCTTCAGTTTGATGTTAAAGGCAAAACATTCAAAGGATTTTGTATGAGAATTCATGATGATTTTCATTTAACCTATGCTGTTATTTTGGAAGATTGTCATTCTTTTTGTGTTTGGTTGGATGAAAAAACCACTAAGTGGTGTTATTCAAAGTATGCAAGTGTTGATGAGAGTGTTTTAGATCAGATTATCGGTCAATTAGATTCTGAAGGCCAAAAACTTGTTGCATTCCCTTAATTATGTTTCTTTTCCTTTAAATTAGATTAAATTTTATTGCTAAAAAGCTGTTTTTTAAGTTGTGTTTTGTTAAATTTTTCATAATTTCAATTTAACTTAAACTTAATTAACAGAAATATGAACAAAAAATCTATCCTTATTTTAGTTGGATTTCTATGTCTTGCTATGTATAGCTATGCCCAAAGAGTAGTAAGGGGAAAAGTTACAGATGCAACTACAGGAGCTTCAATCTCTGGGGTAAGCGTAATGGTAAAAGATCTTAGTACTGGGGGTACAAATACCCTTTCTGATGGCTCTTATACGATTAATGTCCCAGCAAGCGGTAAAGTATTAGTGTTTTCTTATTTGGGATATGCCTCTAAGGAAGTCACGTTAGGTAACAATAACGAGGTTAATGTAAGCCTTACCGAAAGTTCAGAAACCTTGGAAGGGGTTATGATTGTAGCCTATGGAACCGCTAAAAAGAGCAGTTACACAGGTTCAGCAGCCAGCATCGATCAAAAAACGATAAAAGATGTTCCAGTTACTTCATTTGAAAATGCGCTATCAGGTAGGGTTTCAGGGGTTCAAGTAAGCTCATCATCTGGTCAGGCAGGTGCCACTTCAAGTATTAGGATTAGGGGTATAGGCTCGATGAATGCTTCGAATGAACCTTTATATGTAATTGATGGAGTACCAGTAGTTTCGGGAAATGCTGGGCAGATGAGTGATTATACCTATTCATCAAACAATATTATGAGTTCTATCAATCCTTCAGATATTGAGAGTATTACCATCTTAAAAGATGCGGCAGCATCTTCATTGTACGGGTCGAGAGCTGCAAATGGGGTAGTTATTGTAACCACAAAAAGAGGCAAAACAGGCAAACCTATTATCAGCCTTAAATCATCAGTTGGTTTAACACCGTCGTGGGCTACAGATAACTACGAGGTAGCGGGTATCCAGGAGCAAACCAATATGTTGTATCGTATTTTTCATGATGTGCGTACTTCTTCAGGCCAGTCTGAAGTTGCAGGTAATACCTATGCCTTAACACAATTAAACAATAGATTTAATAAACATGGCTATAAATTTTCCACTACGGGTACAACCTTGGGTGAAAATGTGATTATTAGTGGAATGACAGATGGAATGGTGAATAGAGAAGGTAATTATTTTGATTGGGAAGACGCCCTGTTTAGAACAGCAATTTTTCAAACAAATGATCTCACAGTGAGTGGAGGCGATGACAATACAACCTATTACTCCTCATTATCTTACACTAAAGATCAAGGTAGAGTAAAACTGAACGATTTTGATCGTGTTTCGGGGAGAATTAATTTGAATCAGAAGATAGGAAAATACATTGAGTTTTTTACTAACGTTAACTTCGCTAGAAGTGGGCAGTCAGGTTATAACGATACAAGAAATACAGGTTCAAATTACTTCTTTCAATCTAGAAATTTATTGTGGCCATTTTATTGGCCAACGGATTATAAAACTGGCCAACCTTTTACTGCCAGATTTGGTAGTTTAGCCCAAAATGCTGTTTATTATGATACTGAATGGGAGAATAAGTCTATCACCAAAAGAATTACCGCAAATGAAACATTAACGGTTAAGTTTTTGCCAGAATTGAATTTGAAATCTGTTTTCTCTTATGATAATTCCCAAGTTTCGGACCATATTTATTATAGTGCTAACCATTTCAATGGTGCGGTAACTAAAGGCGCTGTTAATGAGCTTACCACCAATACCAACAAATGGGTTTCATCTACCACTTTGAATTTTAATAAACAATTTGGTTTACATAACATTAGTTTGTTAGCTGGTTTTGAAGCTGAAGAGAATAAAACCGATTTCCAGCGCTCAACTGGGACCGATTTACCTTCGAGTGCATTGCATACTGTGGCAACTGCCGGTGTGCTTACAGCAAGTGCGTATGACTGGGGTAATTCTATTGTATCGGGTTTATCGAGAGCAGAATATAATTACAATCAAAAATACTTTTTGTCGGGTTCATTCCGCCGGGATGGATCTTCTAGGTTAGGTCCAAATACGAGATGGGGTAATTTCTATTCAGTGGCAGGAGCGTGGAAAATCAACAGCGAAGACTTTATGAAGGATATGACCACTATTAGTAATTTACGTTTAAGAGCATCATATGGGGTTAATGGTACCTTACCTTCTGCAAACTTTGGCTGGAGAACTTTAACAGGATATAGCGCAAAATACATGACCCAAGCAGGGGGAGGTATTACCAGTATTGCTGATCCGAACTTAACTTGGGAAACAAGTTATTCTTCTAACATAGCTTTAGAATTTGGATTTTTAAACAATAGAATTTCTGGTAGCATAGAATATTTTAATAGAGACTCTAAGGATCTATTACAAGATGTGCCAATTTCTATGGTTACCGGCTTTAGTTCTACCTTAAGAAACGTTGGAGAAATCAATAACCGCGGTCTTGAAATAGACTTAGGTGGAGATATTATTCGTAAGGATGGCTTGCGCTGGTCGGCAAGTGTAAATGCTTCCTTTATCAAATCAAAAGTAACCAAATTGTATAGCAATGGCACTACACCTGCGGGACAAGACATTGTATGGTATGATCCAACAGGTGGAGATGCAAGGGCACAATTTATTTATAGAGAAGGTCAATCTACCCTAAGTTTGTGGGGCTATGAGTGGGGCGGAACAAATCCTGAAAATGGTAAAAACGTGTGGTACTTAAACAATTCATCGACTGCAGATTTACAATTTAACGGTCGACCAGCCACCTATACTTATAGCAAAGCTAGTTTTACTATTTTGGGTAATGCCATGCCTGATGTTTACGGAGGCTTAAATACTGATGTAGCCTATAAAGGCATAAGTTTAGCCTTAAATTTTAATTATAAGATTGGTGGTAAACTATATGATGGCGCATTTAAAGATGCTGCAGATGATGGTTATTATTGGGAAAGAATTAGAGCCCAAGAATACTATAATAATATGTGGACACCTACTCATACCTCAGGAAGTTTACCAAAATTGGATGGCAATGATTTAACAGACCCAATGCAATACAGCAGCCGTCAGATGCATGATGCTAGTTTCTTTAGGTTAAAAAATATTACATTGGCTTATAGCCTTCCAAAAAACCTAATTCATAAAATGGGAAGCTCTAGTGCGAGAGTATATTTTAACGGATCGAATCTGTTAACCTTCAGTAAGTATAAAATTGCCGATCCTGAGGTAAACCAATATGGTACGCGCGGATGGGAAACTCCATATGGTAAAACGTATACATTTGGTATTGAACTTAGTTTCTAACGATTAAAAGATTTTTAAAAATGAAAAAAGTAACTATATTTTTGATTGGACTTCTGATGCTAGGGTTCAGTTCATGTAAGGATTTTTTGGATGTAGAGCCAAGTAATTCTGGGGATGCAGCAACTGCGATTAAAACTCCGGCAGATGCACAGGTGATGATAAATGGCTTAATGCGGAGCATGACCAGCTCGGATTATTATGGTCGAAATTTTATGCTATATGCTGATGCAAAGGGGGGTGACTTTACCATATTCTCGAGAGGTAGGGGACTAGACGGTCTTTACATGTTTGATCATGCTGCAAGTGCAGGTAGCAATTCTGGCTTTTGGTCTACGTTGTATTCAAATATCCTCCAAGCTAATAATTTGCTTGAAAATATAAACAAATTAGAGGCAAGTGGAGCAACTGGATTTAATAGTGCAAAAGGGCAAGCCTTAACCTCGAGAGCGTTGATGTATTTTGATTTGGTACGTTTATATGGCAAATCTTATGATGATGATAAGAGTTCCTTCGGTGTTCCAAATGTAACTACAGTTTTAAGTGCTTCTGCTCAACCTTTAAGGGCAACGGTTGAACAGAATTATACACAAATTCTGAGTGATCTAAAAGCCGCTGCACCACTTTTATTAAAGACAAAAACCAATGGCTATATTAATTACTATGCTAATTTAGCTTTACAAGCAAAGGTTTATCTTTATATGAAAGATTATGTGAATTCATTGAAAGCAGCTGAGGAAATTATTAATAGTAATAATACATATAGTTTGTATAGTAATGCCGCTTGGGTTGATTCTTGGAAGACTCAATTTGGATCCGAGTCGATTTTTGAGTTAGGTGTTTTTTCAGCGGAGAATGATTTAACTACTGGTTCATTAGGATTTTATCATAGACGTAAAGGACATGGTGCTTCTACCGTATTGGGATGGTTTATGGCAAGTGATTATTTCTTGAACCGATTAAAGGAGGATGCGACGGATGTAAGATGGGGAGTTATGAGTTTCGACGAAAGTTCTGCCTCACACATGGGAGCACTTTACAAGTATAGTGGAAGTACTGCATTAGCAGGCGATGGCAAAGCAACAAACACTGCGGTAAATATTAAGGTAATAAGACTATCAGAAATTTATTTAATTGCTGCTGAAGCTGCGTTGCCTACAGATCCAGGCAAAGCTGCTACCTATTTAAACGCCATTCGAAAAAGAGCGCCTCTTTTAGCACCAGCTACTGCGACAACGGTTACGTTGGATATGATCTTGGACGAAAGGAGTAAGGAATTAATTGGTGAGGGTAATCGTTTCTTTGATATGATACGTTTAAATAAAACCATCACATTTAACGATGAACTTGGAGGTATTTCAGTTCCATTTAGGGATAAGAGTATCAATAGAACTTTCTATAAAACAAGGCTGCCAATATCGCAAGGGGAAATTAATGCAAACCCAGGCTTAAAGGCACAACAAAATCAGGGCTACTAATAAAAACCCCTTTGACAATCTTTAAAAGATTGTCAAAGGGGTTTTTAAATTATGAAGCAACCTGTTTGCTTTTCTTGTTACGCATATAAACAAATAATATTCCAAAGGCAATGATCAATACGATTGGGATAACAAGTGTTGCTTTTAAAACTTCTGGACCTGCAAGGTTCTTAGCATTTGCAAGTGCTAGACCTTCAACAGATTCTCCGGTTGCTTTAAGATAATTGCCTAATTCAGCACCTGCTGGTAAATGTTTAACAATTAAGCCATCATAAAAACCACCCATAAAAATAGTATAGATGGATACAGCGAACATACCTGCACCACCCATTAGGTTTAAGCCTAAGGCGCCAGATTTAGGGATATATTCTGCCACAAAACCAATCATTGTTGGCCAAAAGTAGCAAACGCCAATACCGAAGATTATTGCTGCAAAAAATATGGCGTTTCCAGTTAAAGTGCCTAATAAATAGAGGCCAACAGCTGCAAATATGGCCGAAAAGAGTAATACGCCTTGTGGTGCTAATCTATGAACTACTGGTCCGGCAAATGCTCTACCAACCACCATAACGCCTGTGGTAAGTGTAAGTAATAAAATAGCATTGTTTGTTACGTTTGCTAGTAATAAGCCTATCCACTGCCCCGTAAATAGCTCGGTAATAGCTGTGCCGAACATACAAATAAACATAAAGATAAATAGTGGAGATAGTACTGCTTTATACATATCACTAGTTGTATAACCAGATGATACTCT
>DATJDT010000437.1:0-2089 GCA_035497275.1 Pedobacter sp. | reverse complement strand
CACCATTCTTTTCGAAAATATCATTCACTTTGTCGCTGGTAGCCACAAGCGTTGGATTTGAATTGGTGAAAAGGCTAGTTAAGCGCTTGTCTTGTGTTGGGATACTCCAGGCTGTAATGAGCTCAGGATAAAAGATGCGGTCCTTTTTGGTAAGGTCTGTCGCTACAAAATCAGCCTCTTTTGTCCACGGAAACTTCGCCGAATTAATCACCTCGAGTGCATTGGTTAAACTATTGGGCATGTCGGCTTTATAGAGATAAACACGAGCCAGTTCGGCACAAGTTGAATAGTAATTCATGTGTGTGCGTCTATTTTGCATAAAAAGCTCCTTGTTATCCAACTCCGTTGTACCAATTGCTGCAGGATAACCTACTACATAACTGCTGGCCAAGATAGGGTCACTTTTTTTCAAGAGCGCTTTAGCTTCTGTTAAATCGGTAATGGCTTTATCTAACACCTGAGTAACCGTGCTAAATGGCGTGCTGGTAATTTTTACTTCTGTTACGTAAGGAATAGCTTTTGCCGTTGGGTTGCTTTTGAAAGATGGTGCATAAATTCGCAACATATCAAAATGCAAATAGGCGCGTAGTGCTAATGTTTCGCCTTTAATTAATTCGTAATTGTTTGCTGTAAACACGTCGCGTTTTGCATCAATAGCAGCTAAAATATAGTTACAGTTTACAATGGCTTGGTAAGTCATTGTCCACACTCTATCATTTCTGGAAATGTAATTAGGGTCTTTATAATTAAAGCTTGCTATTTTTTGATAAGAGATGTCTGTAAAATCAAAATTTTGAGACCTTACTTCTAAATCGCCGAAGGTGAGGTATTCGCCATAAAGATAGCCCGAAGAACATAAGGTATATACACCGTTCAAGGCTTCCTTAAAACCGTCTTCGGTATTAAATAAGACATTTTTATCAATTTGGGATTCTGGTTGTACATCCAGAAACTTCTTGCAGGATGTGGTGGCCATCACTGCCAAAATAATTAGATAATATATTTTTTTCATCCGTATAAATTTATTTTCAATGATGATGAAGCTATCATGATTTATTCATTCCACTGTGTGATTTTGAAAATCATGATGGTTTCATCTTCTAATAGATTAAAAAGTAGCTTGAAGTGAAAACATCACAGTTCTAGCAAATGGATAGTTGATACCTCTTTCGATTTGAACACTTGAGCTTTTGAAAATATCGTTGGCCGTAAGTGAAGCCCTTAAAGCTTGCATCGAAAGTTTTTTGGCAATGGCTTTTTTAAGATCATACGATACATAAATTGATCGTAACTCTAACACATTGTCTTTTTGGATAAACCTTGAGGTAGCTTTGGTTTGATTAAGGTCGGCTACATTTTTATAAAAGGCCACATCGCCAGGTTTTTGCCAACGCTCTGAAAATACACGACTGTCGACATTGAAACGTGGATCGGCATTTTCTACGCGATCAACCAATGTTTGGTTGTACATATTACCACCGAAACGGTAATACCAACTAAAACTTAACAGAAATTGCTTATAGGTAATGTTACCACCAAAGTTCCCTTCTAATGTTGCCGTAGCATCACCAACTGGTTGTGTATCTTTAATATCATAATCGTAGGTTAATGAGCCATCACGTTTAACGTAGATTTCTTTTCCATTTTCAGGGTCGATACCCAATGATTTAACAGCGTAGAAAGTGTTTAGCGACTGACCTTCGTTATACCTCAATAATGGTCGGCCACCAGCTTTATTGTCTTCATCAGATTGGAAATCGTCGATACTTTGATTATAGGCCTTTAACGAGTTGCCAATTTTCACAATTGTATTGGTATTATGAGACATGTTGGTCGTTAAATTCACATTCCAATTGGTGGTACGCACTGCATTGTAGGTTCCATAAAGTTCATATCCTTCGTTGGCCATATCACCCAAGTTTTCTTTATAAGTAGTAAAACCGGTTGATGGCACAACGTTGATGTCAATTAACAAACCTTTGGTTAATTTATGATAGTAGCGGGGTGTCAATAATAACTTATCCTTAAAAAAACCTAAGTCTAAACCTAAATCATAGTTTGTGGTTTTTTTTTTTTTTTTTTTTTCGTT
>DATJDT010000436.1:0-5012 GCA_035497275.1 Pedobacter sp. | reverse complement strand
CTGAAGAAGACAAGAACAGCTCCGATTTGTATACTGGAAAAGCCTATTTAATTAAGGCCGATACCGCACAGGCTATTAAATCATTCAACAATGTAATCGCTAAAACCAAAACGGTTGCTGCTGCCGAGGCCAAATACAATTTAGCTGCACTTCAATTTGCTAAAGGTGACTATAAGGCATGTCAAAAAACCTGTTTCGAATTAATCAACAATATGCCTAATTACGATTACTGGGTGGCTAAATCTTTCATCTTATTAGCGGATTATTACGTAGCGATAAAAGATAAATTACAAGCCAGGAGCACATTGTTAAGTATTATAGATGGCTATGAGGGCAAAGACGAGATAGTTGCAACTGCCAAAGAAAAATTAGCCAAAATAAATTAGACAAAGAAGATGAAACTATATAAAACCGCATACCTTACTTTATTTATTTTTTCAACGGGTTTTTCTAGCTTAAAAGCCCAAGAGGTTAAACCGCCAGAAAAAACAGTAAGTTCAGAAATAGAAGTGATAAGACCTTACAAACCAATTTTAGCCGAAGCGGTTAAATTGAGGCGTAGTCCGGATTTAGATAACCTTAAAACATATAAGGCAAAATTTAGCTATTCGCTTACTGATCGGAAATTAGAACTTAATACCGACATACAAAAATTGCAGGCCCAACAACTAGCCGAAGAGCGTGCTGCAGAATTGATCAATAATTATGTAAAAGGAGGTGTTGGTAATTTAGGAACCTTTTTAGCTGAAGGATACGTGGGCATAGGTAAAGATGAAGCTTTACAAACCGGCGCATTTTTTAAGCATTTTAGCCAGACCGGCAAGTTGAATAAACAAAACGAAAGCATGCAGCAACTAAGCGTGTTTGGTCGCAGTATAGGTGATAAAGCCAATTTAAACGGTCGGTTAAATTATGAGCGCCATGGGTTGTTTTTCTATGGCATTGACGACCTAAACCCTACTTTGAATCCTGACCCAGAGAAACAGGCATTAAGCTTTATTGAGTTAGAGGGTGAAGTAACAAACAAGTTTAGTAATGATGAAAATGCACTCAGTTATGCTGTAAAAGCTAATGCATATTTCTTTAATGATAAGTTTGATGCTAAAGAGCAAACCTTCACATTTTCAACCTATTTAAATAAAAGGATTGCTAATTTTAATTTAGGGTTAGCGGCATCTACAGAATTAGGTAGCACGAAAGATCAGAACACAAAAATTTCTAATAATCTAGTGAGATTAAACCCATACCTTAAATTACAAGCTAATGGGGTGAAAATCACTGCGGGAATTAATTTTGTTCAAGAATTTGGAGAATTTTCTAGTACAAGGATTTTCCCAGCAGTTACTGCAGATTTCACCTTAATTCCCGATTTTTTACAGGTATTTGGAGAAGTTAAGGGAGATGTTAACAGAAATAGCTTAAAGAACTTTACAGACGAAAATCCTTTCTTAAACTCAAATATCAATATTCAGAACAGCGTGGAGAAATTAAGCATTAGTGGTGGAATTAAAGGTACTGGTGGACCTGGTTTCGGTTATAAAGCAAGATTTTATAGCAAAAAGATTACAGATATGCCGCTATTTGTAAACAACTTCACCAAATTCAATAAGTTCGACGTGATTTATGACTTCGGTGATATGAAACTATTAGGTTTAGAAGGAGAATTATCCGTTCAAGTAAGTGATGATTTAAAATGGACCGGTAAATTAAATATTGAAGATTATAAATCAGCTAAAGAACAAGAAAGTTATTTTAAACCTCAGTTACGTATAAGCTCAAATCTTGTTTATAATATTGATCAAAAAATCACTTTTAATGCTAGCGTAGCTATTCAAGATGACAGTAAAGCAAAAACGTTTATAACTAGCCCATTCCCTACTGGTAGTACAACCTACCCGCCTACTCCTGATTTTACCAATGAAAAAGTAGTAAATATTAAAGGATTTGTAGATTTGGGCGTTGGAGCTAGCTATAAGATTAATTCAAAGTTTGGTGCATTTCTTAAAATCAACAACTTATTAAGCACGAAGTATAGTAAATATCTTTATTATAGCATGAATGGATTAAATGCATTTGGCGGTGTTAGCTACTCCTTTTAAATAAGTTTAAAATTTATTATTGGCTCATACCGAATTAAAATTTTATTTTTACAACAATGGATACCATATCATATCTTTTAGAGCTTATAGAGACGCGAAAAAACGTTGGCATAACTGACTTCGGGACACTATATGTAAAAAAAATGCCAGGGAGGTATGATGCAGAAGTACACGCTTTTTTACCTCCTAAACATAAAATTGCCTTTACCTCTGAAGTAATAAATGAAGAGGAATTAGTAAATTTTATTAGTGAGAAAAGAAATATTTCTGCAGAATCTGCAGCCCATGATATTGCCCAGTTTGTTACCCATCTTAAAACCGAACTTGCCAATCACCAATTGGCAGACATCTCTCCTTTAGGAGCTTTTAAAATTATTAATGGTCAAATTGAATTTGAATCTTCAGAGAAATTCCAAATTGGATCTGATTTTTATGGATTACCTAGCATTCCTGCAGTAGTAAATAATCCAACAATTGAAGAGGTTCATTCACCTATTACAGCTCCATCCGCAAATGATGAACAAGTTACTCCTCCACCACCATTAACCGATCCAGTGTGGCGTCCAACGGTAAACGACCGTTATGAATATGACGCTAGTGACGACGATGAGGAGGAAAGCAAGGGACGTGGGAAACGTATCTTTTTCAAAACTTTGCTCATTTTATTGATTATTGCTGTTGCAGCTGCGGTTGTATACTTCTTTTATCCTAATCTGTTAAATAACCTTGTACAGAAGCATCCAGATCAACAAATTGAAAGTGCTTCTGCAATTATACCAGATACAAGTTCAACTCAGAAACCTGATTCAGCTTTTGCCGATAGTATTGAAAAAACGATCAAACTTACCAAGCCAACTAAAGATACTGTCATAAAAGATTCTATTATTACAAGTGTTACCTATGAAGTGATTGGCAGCGCCATGAAAAGTAAAAAAAAGGTGCAGGAAGTAATAGGTAACTTTATAAGAAGAGGAATAAAGGCAAAAGCAATAGATGCTTTACCTGGACGCTCCATTAAGATTAGCCTTGGCACATTTACAGATTACAATTTGGCCAAAAAGCACCAAGATAGCTTAAGGATAAAATTAAAAAACCCACAAATTTATATAGAAACCATAAAACCTAAAAATTAAGATGATTACATTGCTTTTAACGGCTACAGATACGATAGTTAGAGATACAACAAATGCAGTAAATAATGCCATAACGGCGGCGCCAAAGGAATTACATTTTATCGATTTATTATTTAAAGGGGGATGGGTAATGCTTCCTTTAGCACTACTCGCTTTTTTAGGCTTGGTTATCTTTGTTGAAAGATATTTAACCATTCGCAAGTCATCAAAAGATGAATCAAACTTGATGTTCCAAATTAAGCAAAATATTCACGACGGAAGGTTAGATAGCGCAATAGCACTTTGCAAAAACGCCAAATCACCTTTAGGTAGAATGCTTGAAAAGGGTTTAAAAAGAATTGGTAGACCCATCAAAGATATCGAAGGTGCTATCGAAAATACAGGAAAGTTAGAAGTTGCTAAACTTGAGAAAAACATCGGGATATTGGGTATCATTGCTGGTATTGCACCGATGCTTGGTTTTGTGGGTACAATTATTGGGGTAATTACCATCTTTCATGATGTATCAATCAAAGGAGAAATTGAAATTGGAACAATCTCAGGTGGTCTTTATACTAAAATGATCACTTCAGCAACAGGTTTGATTATTGGTATTGTTGCCTATGTATTATACCATATCCTCAATATGATGGTTGAAAAAATTATCCTTAAAATGGAGACTGATGCGATTGAATTTATTGACTTGTTAGAAGAACCGGGCAAATAATGAATTTAAGAAAAAGAAAAAAGGGCGCAGTTGAAGTACATACTTCAGCTTTGAACGATATCATGTTCTTCTTGCTATTGTTTTTCCTACTAGCTTCTGCTGTAGTGAACCCAAGAGTAGTTAAACTTTTATTACCAAAATCAGATAGCGGTCAGCAAAGCACCTCAAAGAAAGCAATTACAGTGAGTATAGACGAAAATTTAAATTATTTCGTTGATAAAAAGCCAACTACCTTAGAACAATTACAATCTGTAGTGGAAACTTATCAAAAGGTTGCTCCAGATTTAACGATTATTCTGAATGTGGAAAAAAGTGTACCTGCTGAAAATATAATGAATGCTTACGATGTAGCGAACAAACTCAAGTTAAAACTTGTTTTAGCAGTAGATCCTAAAAAATAATGACTACAAACGAAGAAAATAACTACCCCAAAGCTATTGCTATTGCTACTGCAATTATGGGGGCTTTTATTGCCTTAAGTTTCTTTCTTGTAATTAGCGCTTTTAAACCCGACGAGGAGCTCGGAATGGGTGGCATGGTAGTTAATTATGGTACAACTGTTGAAGGAATGGGGAATGATTATACAAGCATTGAAGAGCCGTCGATGGATCCAAATGCCAATAATAAATTACCGGATAAAGTTACACCTGAACAGAAAGTGACGCCTACTACTGCATCAGAAGTAGAGGCGAAAGATATCGTTACACAAGATCAGGAAGATGCGGTGGCTATCAAAACAAAGCCTACTAAAACCACCAATGCACCCACCAGTGCAACAGAAGAAAAACCAGCCAAACCAACAATTAATCCCAATGCTTTATACAAGGGCAATAAAAATAATGGCAAAGGGCAGGGTGATGGAACGGGCGCAACTCCTGGAAATCAAGGTAGCGTGAATGGCGATCCATTGGCACCAAATTATGGTGAAGGTGGTTCAGGTAATGGAAATACCCCTCTCCCATTGAGCAAGTTTTCGAACGTCAAACAAATTGATGATAATGGTCAGCAAACTGGTAAAATTGCTGTAAAAGTGAGGGTAAATAGTTCAGGTAGAGTGATATCAGCAATTGCTGG
>DATJDT010000435.1:0-3120 GCA_035497275.1 Pedobacter sp. | reverse complement strand
TTATCCGTTGCAGATCGCCATTTAGTGATAGTTCTCCCATTATAAGATAATCGCCTAATGTTTCTGGATCTATCTGTCCTGAAGCGGCGAGTATGCCAATAGCAATTGCCAAATCATAGGCTGATCCTTCTTTTCGAATGTCGGCCGGAGCAAGGTTCACCAAAATTCGCTGTCGAGGCATATGATAGCCAGAATTTTTAATGGCACTTGCCACTCGAAAAAGACTTTCTTTTACGGCATTATCTGGCAAGCCAACCATAAAATATTTAGTTCCACTACTTACGTTTACCTCAATGGTAATCGTTAAAGCATCGACTCCATAAACTGCACTTCCATAGGTTTTTACAAGCATAATGACTAAATGTATGCAAAGCAAAGTGGATTTGGCGCATTCCTTAAACCGATTTTTTGAAATTCAAATCAGTAAGAAATTTGTTTAATTGAGGAGGTAGAAAATTGCTTTTTTCTTAAGCAAAAATTAAGGAATAGGGATAGCGAATCTACTATCTGCCCTGCGGCATCTTTGGCATATTTTTCATCATTTTTGCAGCAGCAGCAGGATTAGAAAATTGCTTCATTACTTTACGCATATCCTCAAACTGTTTAATAAGTTTGGTTACCTCTTCCACTTTGTTTCCAGAGCCTTTTGCAATTCTTAACCGTCTGCTTTGTTGTATACTATCTGGATTTTCCTTCTCAAATGGAGTCATTGATTGAATGATGGCCTCGACATTTTTAAACGCATCATCTTGAATATCTACATTCTTCATCATTTTGCCAACTCCAGGTATCATTCCTACTAGGTCTTTCATATTACCCATCTTCTTGATTTGTTGAATTTGGTTATAGAAATCGTTGAAGTCGAACTTATTTTTGCGGATTTTTTTCTGTAGTTCAGCAGCTTCCTTCTCATCAAATTGTTGTTGTGCTCTTTCTACAAGGGAAACAACATCACCCATGCCCAAAATACGAGATGCCATACGGTCTGGGTAAAACACGTCCAGGGCTTCCATTTTCTCGCCTGTTCCAATAAATTTAATAGGTTTATTGACAACCGATTTAATGGAAAGTGCAGCTCCACCACGAGTATCACCATCTAATTTTGTCAAGACTACGCCCGTAAAATCTAACCGGTCGTTGAATACTTTAGCCGTATTTACGGCATCTTGCCCAGTCATGGCGTCTACCACAAATAAAATTTCGTGAGGTTTAGTTTGCGCCTTCACTTCCGAAATCTCATTCATCAAGCTTTCATCAATCGATAAGCGGCCCGCGGTATCAATGATAATTACATTATTGTTGTTCTTTTTGCCTTCAGCAACACCTTCTAGTGCGATGGCAATTGGATCTTTTGAGTTAATATTTGCATAGACTGGAACACCGATCTGTTCCCCTAAAATTTGTAGCTGGTCTACTGCTGCTGGACGATAAACATCACCAGCAACCATTAAAGGTTTTTTTCCCTTGCTTTTAAGATGAAGTGCTAGCTTACCAGTAAAAGTGGTTTTACCTGCTCCGTTTAAGCCAGCAATTAAGATAATAGTTGGATTGTTCTTTAAATCCACTTCTGTTACCTCGCCACCCATTAAAGCTGTAAGCTCATCGTTCATCACCTTCGTTAACAATTGTCCCGGTGAAACAGCCGTTAAAACATTTAAGCCAAGTGCTTTCTCTTTAACCTCATCGGTAAAGCTTTTGGCCGTTTTATAATTTACGTCGGCATCTAACAAAGCTTTTCTAATCTCTTTCATGGTTTCAGCCACGTTGATCTCAGTAATACTTCCTTGTCCTTTTAAAACTTTAAATGCTCTATCTAGCTTATCCTGTAAATTCTCAAACATATTGGTCTAATATTTTAAAGTACAAAGGTATTAAAATTTGTGCAAAAGTATTAAGGCTAATAATGGTTGGTTGTTTCATGAGCGGCAAGTAAATTGTATCCATAATGTTACTATTCTACTAATCGATTAGTTTTGTTATTAATTAATTAGTACTACCTTCGTTATACAATTTTACAAAGATGATTAAACTAGCAAAAAGAGAAGAACAGATCATGCAGACATTTTGGGATGTTAGTAAGGGATTTATTAGGGATATCATTCCATTGCTTCCAGATCCAAAACCACATTATAATAGCGTGGCTACTATGGTTAAGATTTTAGAAGAAAAGGGATTTTTGGGTCATGATGTAATTGGAAATATGTTTTGTTATTTTCCATTGGTTAGTAGAGAGGAGTATCAAAAGCATGCATTAAAAGATGTGGTGAGTCAGTATTTCGACAATTCTTACCCGCGTATGCTAGCTTTTTTTGCAAAAGAGCAAAACCTTTCTGAAGAAGAATTAACTGAAATCGTAAACCTCATTAAAAATAAGGAATCATGATGATTTATGCTTTAAATGTTGCGTTAATGCTCGCGGGCTGCTTTATGTTTTATAAGCTGCTTTTGCAAAAGGAAACATTTTTTCCATTAAACCGCTTTGTTTTACTCGGCTGCCTGTTTCTTTCATTTAGTTTGCCATTGATTCCAGTTCCACAGCAATGGTCGTTTCGAAAGGCAAGCACTGAAATACAGTTATCTGATGCAAAAAATACAGTATTAAAGAATGAATCGCTGCCAATTGCAGATAATGTTAAACCGGTTACTCCGGCACCAAATACAACAAAAACATCCGTTTTCAAAGAAATTTCTCCTCTCCAAATAATGATATGGATCTACTGGCTTGGAGTGATAATTTTTGGCCTAAACTTTTTATTTCAGCTCTGCATTTTAATATACAAGAGTTATGCTCGGCCATTTATCCAAGATGGGAAGTTCAGGATTGTGGAGCTTTCAGGGGAACAGGCTCCTTGTTCATTTGCAAATAATATTTTTATAAATCCTGATAAGTACGATTGGGAAACCTACAGCCAGATCATATTACATGAGAAAATACACATTGAGCAAGGGCATAGTTATGATATAGTTTTAGCAGAACTAGCATTGATTTTTCAATGGTTTAATCCCTTTGCGTGGTTTTACCGTAAAGCCATGGAAGATAACCTGGAGTTTTTAACTGATAACGAACTTTTGACGCATTCTGATATTGAACCAGCTAGTTATCAAATGAGTTTGGTAAAG
>DATJDT010000434.1:0-7693 GCA_035497275.1 Pedobacter sp. | reverse complement strand
AAAATGCCGTAAGTGGTACAATCACCATTACCTATAAAAATAATAGCCCTGATAAACTTCCTTATTTATGGTTACAGTTAGATCAAAATACTTTCAAAGAAACTTCAAGAGGCTATGCCGTTACGCCAGAGCGTAGTCGTTATGGCGCACAAGGTGAAAAATTTGATGGAGGATATACCATTAAAAATCTTAGCGTTTCCCAGAAAGCTGCTGCTGTAAAATTTACTTCTTTGGTTGAAGATACGCGTATGCAAATTCGTTTAGATAAGCCGATGTCGCCTAATGGAGATGTTATAACCATAAAAATGGATTATTCTTACATCGTACCAAAAGAAGGGTCGGATAGAACTGGTCACTTAACTACTAAAAATGGCGAAATTTTTGCGATTGCACAGTGGTTCCCACGTATGTCTGTGTATGATGATGTGCTTGGATGGAATACTTTACCTTATTGGGGTGGAGGTGAGTTCTATTGTGAGTATGGAGATATTACTTATTCGGTAACAGCTCCGGCAAGCCATATTGTGATGGGCTCTGGAGAATTGTTAAACCCTCAAGAGGTATTCACCGCAGAGCAATTGAAAAGATGGAATGCAGCAAAATTAAGCGATGCTACTGTTCATATTCGCTCTGAAGCAGAGGTTACAGATCCAAAATCGCGCCCTGCAAAGGATAAATTAACATGGAAATTCAAAATTACCAATGCGCGTGATGCTGCATGGGCATCATCAAAATCATTTGTATTAGATGCAGCTCGTATCAACTTGCCTAGTGGTAAAAAATCATTAGCTGTTTCAGCGCAACCTGTAGAGAGCAATGGAATGGATAGCTATGGAAGAGGTGTTGAATATGTGAAGACAACGATTGAACACTATTCGAAAACCTGGTATGAATATCCATATCCTATGGCAGTAAATGTTGCTACAAATATCGGCGGTATGGAATATCCTGGGATTGTGTTTTGTGGATGGAATGCTAAAAAAGGTGGAGCATGGGGCGTAATCGATCACGAATTTGGCCACACCTGGTTTCCAATGATCGTGGGTACAAATGAACGTAAATATGGATGGATGGACGAAGGGTTTAATACCTTTATCAATGGCATTTCAAGTAACTCGTTCAATAATGGTGAATATAAATCTCGTCCAACTGCTTGGCATAACGTAGGTAGGAATTTAGGTAACCCTGCTTTAGAAAACATGATGTTGATGCCTGATGGAATGAAAGAGATGAATATTGGCTACAATCTTTATAGTAAACCTGGCATGGGCCTGCAATTATTAAGAGATCAGTTGGTTGGTCAAGAACGTTTTGATTATGCATTTAGGGAATATATTAAAAATTGGGCATTCAAACACCCTACTCCGATAGACTTCTTCCGTTCAATGGACAATGGAACTGGTGAGGATTTAAGCTGGTTCTGGAGAGGATGGTTTGTAAATAGTTGGAAAGTAGATCAAAGCGTAACTGATGTTAAACCAGTTATGAAAGATGGTAAACTTGCAGGATATACAATTAAAGTAAATAATTTAGAGAAAATGCCAATGCCAATTATCTTACAAATTACTTCTAAAAGCGGTAAAACAGAAACTGTTAGGGTTCCTGTGGACGTTTGGATGAAGAATACAAGTTGGTTGGTTCGTTATAAAACTACGGAAGAGATTACTGAGGTTGTGCTAGACCCAGAAAAATTGATTCCTGATGGGAATGCTGACAATAA
The DNA here is from genome assembly GCA_035497275.1 of Pedobacter sp. Lineage (GTDB taxonomy): Bacteria > Bacteroidota > Bacteroidia > Sphingobacteriales > Sphingobacteriaceae > Pedobacter. Next base: position 5,973 of record DATJDT010000434.1, on the reverse strand, counting down.
TAAATGGTCGTCTGCCGGAACACCTACAAACTAACATTTTTTAAGGCCCCGCGAAATCGGGGCCTTTTTCTTCACTTTTAACCTTATCTTTGTGCAATGGCTGTACAAGAGCAAAAAAATAATCCTCTGCATGGTTTAACTTTGGAGTTTATCGTTAAACAATTATTTTTCCACTATGGATGGGAGGAAATGGGCAATTTGGTTAAGATTGCTTGCTTCAAAAACAACCCCACATTAAAGTCTAGCTTAAAGTTTTTGCGTAAAACAGATTGGGCTCGTAAAAAGGTTGAAAAGTTATATCTCAATACATTTCACTAATAAGTTAAAAATCGTTAAAAAAATAAACTACATAACTTAGGTAGCTATCTTTAGTTATGGTTCAAAAAAAACAGATTTTTTTACTAGTATCAATCATTTTGCTGGTTGCTGATGTGCAAGCACAGGTTAATGGAATAGTGTTTGACCAAGCTTCAAGAAAACCTATTGCTCATGTTGAACTCACAAACCTGAGCAATCAGGAGAGAACAACTACCAACGATAAAGGTGAATTCCATATCAAGGCTAAAATAAATGAACTTTTGGTTTTCTACAGACCTGGGTATCGATCAGACACTATCTTTTTAGTTGATCTTAAGCCGTTAAGAAGATATATGGCGGTAGACAAAAATGTGTTAAGTACGATCAACATTTCTGGATATAAAAGTATCAGAGAAGAATATGCGCAGGTCTTTAATAAAGCAAATCCTATCCTGTTAAAACCAGGTAGAGGCTTGTTGTTTTATCCCTCGAGTTACTTTAGCCGAGAAGGTAAACAAGCCCGACGTTTCGTTCGGATGCTGAAACAAGAAGAAACTGAGAAAATTATTAATCGAAGGTTTAATTTAAAAACCGTTGGTTCATTATTGCCCATTAAGCAGCCCGAATTAGACGCATTTCCAGTGCTTTACCGACCACCACTAAAATTTGTTCAACGAGCCACTGCAGCAAATTTCAAAATTTATGTGTTAAATTGCTATAATAAGTTTAAATTGTTGCCTCCTGAGAAAAGGGCTTTGACATCACTAAAATAATTATCTTATTAAAAATCTATTTGCTAAAAAATTAACCATGCGTAACCTGAAATCCCACAATGTATTAGCCGCTTTTTTCTTCCTAATAGCTTTACTTTTTAGTTTTAATACTGAGGCTAAAGTAATACCCAAACAAGCTAAAGTGCTTATTTTTTCCTTCACCAAAGGTTTTAGACATGGTTCAATTAAAGAGGGGATTTTAGCCATCAAAAAACTTGGAAATGAAAAGGGACTTGATGTTGAGGCTACCGAAGATGTAAATGCTTTCACATCCGAAAATTTAAAAAAGTATAAATTATTGGTTTTTTTAAGTCCGACAGGATCAGATGTATTTACTGCGGATCAGAAAGATGCATTAAAATGGTATATTAATAATGGCGGTGGACTTGTTGGAATTCATGCAGCTACCGATTTTTGTTACGAATGGGAGTGGTATGGGAAAATGATTGGAGGTTATTTTGAAAATCATCCTGCCGTGCAAAAAGTAAAATTGGATATTGTAATGCCAAAAAATAAAATGGTAAAAGGGCTGCCTCAACCATGGATGCATACAGATGAATGGTATAATTTTAAAAATGTTAATCCTGATATAAAAGTTTTAATTAAAGCCGACGAAACTTCTTATAAGGGTGGAACCATGAAAAATAATCATCCCGTTAGTTGGTATCATGAATTTGATGGTGGTAAGGTTTTTTATACTGCCTTGGGCCATACGAATGAATGCTTTGTTGATCCTTTATTCCTTACCCACTTATGGGCAGGAATGAAGTGGGCAATGAAGTAATTGGTTTCAAACGCAAAGATGATTAGGATAAACGAGGAAACGCCAATAGAGCAACTCCAAGATGTTAAGATTGGCGATCTGGTTACTGATACCTTTAGTAAAACTGGATTAGTTGAACGTATTGAAATTAACGACGACGGCTTGTATCGTATTTATGAGTTTCACTTAGTAACTGGCAGGATAATTTCAACGAAAAGGTAAGTTGTTAAGCTGTATGGTTTAAATAAATCGATAAGTATTTTCTTTTAAAGAGGGGGCTTAAAAAGTAGGCTACTTTCGGGCAATTTATTCCCTTATTTTGACCGCCGTTTAGCTGATTTTTTAGCAATAAATAGGTTGTAAGCTGTTCCAGACGAATTTATATGTATGGCGCATGCTTTGGGCAAATCAGATAATAGATTTTAAGCCCGATCCTATGTCTTCATGTATTTTATCAAGCGCTCTTCAGGTCATTTTGACATTAATTTATACTACCATAAATGGACAAGAAACTAAAAATGAGGTAGAGTTTAATAGGTTAATGCCATTCCATGTATTTTCAGATAGATCAAATAAAATTTCTGGCCACGCTACTGGAAAATACATGGTCTACAATATTGGGCTCTTAAATAACTTAAGGTTAAATAGCATCGCATTTGTTTTTGATTATAAAGATTTGACTAGGGTTAAAAGCGCTGAAAGTATAAACAAAAACCAATTTGGAAATGCCTATACTTTAATTGGTGCTTTAAATTTTTCTCTTGTAAACATTAAGAGATTAAAAGTGATTTTTTCTCCAGGCCTCGGTTTTAGCTATCTCGATGAAACATGGTATACCAATAAGAATCCAATTATTCAGAGCCATCTTAATTTCGCCTCATTGGTGGCACTTAAAATGAGTTATGAATTGAGCGAAAACACCAAGATTTTAACTGGATTAAGCACCCTTCATTTTTCTAATGCAGCAATACGAATTCCAAATAGTGGCATGAATATGTTTGGCTTAAGTTTAGGACTTGCAAAGCATTTTAAAGCAAATCTTAACAAGCCGTTGAAGTTATTCATCAATAAAGAATTAATGGTTCATAAGCATAATTTTGAATTCGGCCTCAATATTGGGAGTAGAGGGGTTTATGAGCGTAAAAAGAGTCTTTATAAATCGGGGGTTTATGTAGGTTATAACTATAGATTTGATCCCTTGCTTGAATTGAGTACCGGAATAGATGGAGTTTATTATTATGTTCCATTTAATCTTAAAAGATATGTAGCGACCTATCAGTCTAAGGCAACTTCTTTTGATAGATGGCGCATTGGTATAGGGGCTGGCCCAACAGTAAACTTAGGACGCCTTAGTTTTTCAGCGCTATATGGATATTACCTGCATTATCAAAGCTATATACCTATCTATACTTATTGGAATACAAGTATAAAAGTTAAGTTTAATAGTTGGCTAGCGGGCCAGGCTAAATTATATGGACACCAAGAGGAAGTAGATTTTTTAGGTGTAGGATGTGTATTTAATTGGACGCCCTAATTAATTTTGAATACTTTTTTTAAAGGCATTAATTATTTCGCCAGTCGACTGGTAAAGCAACGTTTCATTTACCATTAACATCCCTTCGTTTTCAGAATTAGGCATAGGAAATCTAATATTATACTCCTGGTTAAGCTTTGCTTGCATTTTTCGGCCATCAATGTTTTTCGCTAATTTAAAACGATACGTATTTGTGCCACCTGTGAAGCTTTCAATTTTAATTCCTTGTAACTGATTCAATGCAGTAAATATTTCCTTAGCGGAACTTATCGCGTTTTTTAAACGCGTTTCAAATCCTTCTAATCGATGTAAAGCCATAGCCGCATTTGTCCAATTTCCATACATAGAGCCTCCATGTATTTTTATTAAATGTGTCATCTTATCGATTATTTCTTTTGGTCCGCAAAGCATGGCCCCACCACTAGCACCAAGATATTTATAAAGAGAGATATATACTGTATCAAAGTAAGATGTATATTCTTTAATGGAAACACCAGTCCACGCAGAAGCCATGTAAAGTCTCGCCCCATCGAGATGAAGCTTAATGTTGTTGTTCCGGCAATATTCACTAATTTTTTTAATTTCATCAATCGGGACTACTTTTCCGTCTGCCCGCCTAACAGGGTTTTCAATTGATACAGCGCCAATGCCGCTTTCAAAAACTTCCTCATTTTTTAAATTTGCTATTGCTTTTTTTAATTGATCTGCAGTAAAATAAGTTTCATCCTTTGCCAAAGGCATTAGCCTTTTATTAAAAAGGGCCTGCGCAGCATCTGCCTCATCGCGGTAAACATGACTTGTATCTTGCACGAAGACCTTTGTTTTTTCATCACTTAAAACAGCAATTGCAAACTGATTGGCCATTGTACCACTTGGCATGAAAATGGCTTTTTCCTTTCCTGTAATTTCACAAAATTTCTTTTCAAGGGTTTCTATTACGCCACCAACTCCATATCTATCTTTAACTATAGCCGCTGCGGTATGCGCTTTTTGTAATTCATTTAGGTAATCCCCAGGTTCAAACATCTCTCCATCACCGAAAAATTTGATCGCTTTAACACTAGGTTCCATAAATTGATTATTGTTCATAATCATTGTTGGTCCCAAAGGAGCAATTACCGGTAATAAACCAATGCTAGATTTTTTGAGGAAATTTCTTCTGTTAAATGTATCCATAATGTTATATGCAAATGTTTCGATAAGTAGAACTAAGATACGAGTTTATATACATTCCTTTTGGGTGCTGTAACGATTCGCCTATTTTCGCCGTATTGATATCATAAACTTGTCTATATGCAAAAATCTGTCGGTATACTCTGCTTATTGGTTTTAATACTAAGCTTTACATCCTGCGAAAAGGATAGCGTTAAAAACATAGAAACTATCACTTATGGGTCTTCTTTTGGGTTTTGTGCTGGCTATTGCAAAACTGATTTAGTAGTAGGCAATGAAAAATTGATCTTCTCAAAAAGTAAGAACGGTGAAAATCCCGATCGTAAAACATGTACTTCGACTATCACATTAACCGAATTTAATACGATTAGAGATTTAGTTGAGCTAAATAAAGTGGCTAAGCTGCCGAGAACCATAGGTTGCCCTGATTGTGCCGATGGGGGAGTAGAGTGGATATCGATCAATACTGGCGCTAAGGATTATAAAGTTGTTTTCGAATACGGAAGAGCGCCAAAAGAATTGGAGGCTATTGTTGCAAGACTACGGGAACTTAAAGAGACGTTTGCGAATTGCAATTAATTAAATTTCGAAAGGGATACGAACTTGTTTGGTAGCGCTAGCTAAAAACAAAAAAATATTACTCAAGCCCTTGATTATCACAAATAAACTTCCTACTTTTGCAGTCCCTTAATGTGGCCTCCTTATAGGCAGGCCATTAAGGCAGTTTTTAAATAAAAAATAGCAAAAACAAAAAGCAAGAAATGCCAACCATTCAACAATTAGTTAGAAAAGGTAGAGTAGCACTGGAGTTCAAGAGTAAGTCTCCGGCGTTGGACAGCTGTCCACAGCGAAGAGGTGTATGTACACGTGTATATACTACTACCCCTAAAAAACCAAACTCAGCAATGCGTAAAGTTGCCCGTGTACGTTTAACCAATGGAAAAGAGGTGAATGCCTATATTCCTGGAGAAGGTCACAACTTACAAGAGCACTCAATCGTGTTAATTCGTGGTGGTCGTGTTAAAGATTTACCAGGAGTGCGTTACCACATTATTCGTGGTGCTTTAGATACTTCAGGAGTTGCCGGACGTAACCAACGTCGTTCAAAATATGGTACTAAACGTCCTAAGCCAGGACAAGCTGCAGCGGCGCCTGCAAAAGGTAAAAAGAAATAATTAAACGGAGGACAATAAGAAATGAGAAAGTCAAAACCAAAGAAAAGAATCATTTTACCTGATCCGAAATTTAATGACGTTCAGGTTACCAGATTTGTTAATAACATGATGTACGATGGGAAGAAATCCATTGCGTACTCTATATTTTATAATGCTGTTCAGTTAGTAGAAGAAAAAACTAGCGAGAACGGTTTAGATACTTGGAAAAAAGCCTTAAATAATGTAATGCCTGCAGTAGAGGTTAAATCTCGACGTGTT
>DATJDT010000433.1:0-2914 GCA_035497275.1 Pedobacter sp. | reverse complement strand
GCTAAAGATTTAGAAAAGGCTACTAAACCTGCCTTAGTAGCGGCATAAATGGACTGGAAGGCATTGCCAGTTTCCCCGATCACCGAACCGACATTGATAATAACGCCTTTTTTTCTCACATTAAAGATTTTCATGGCAGTTTTGCAAATCATGATTGGCGCTTTCAGATTAACATTGAGCATTTTATCGATATCTTTTTCACTCTGAAAGATGATGGAATTATCGAGCGTAACACCTGCATTATTGATGATGGCATAAAGTTCATCACCATGCTCTTTTTTTAACCTTTTGCAAAAGGCTGTTACTTGCTCTGGATCTGAAAAATCGGCACTTATAATCGAACTATTTGGGATAGGCCTTGTAAAGCTTTGCTCATTTGTGGCATGTAAAATAAGTTCGTATTGATTTGCTAGCTTATTCGCTATTGCCAAACCGATTCCTCGACTTGCGCCAGTTATCAGTACCTTCTTGATAGCCATATAAGAGATAATGTGTAAACGCGATAAATTTAATGTTTTTTCTGATAATTTCAACACGCTGGTAGGACTAAGGGCGAACTAATTTTTTTCTAGCGGCATATTTTCACTATAATTGTTTAATCAACAATCCTTATTTGTTATGATACAAAAGTTATTTCTTACAACGATTATAATTGTTGGAATGTTTATTTCAGCTATTCAAGCTCAAACTACACCCAATAAGCAACAAGTCCCTGCTAAAAACTATCAAACACCAGTAAAGAAATTAGGCACACGCGGGTCGTATGGAGTTCGAACATCTGCTAGCATAGACACTGTAAAAAATACCGACTTCAGTTTAAATGGTCAGTATCAATTTATGTTATCTCGTTCAAAAACTATAAATGGTTATAAGTTAATTAATCCCGCTAGATTGGCTTCGGTATGGAAAAGTGTTACCGACACATTGCGTAAAGAAAGAGTTGAATTAAAAAACACCATGGCCAAATTAGCTGAGCAAGGGAAGACTGTTGGAAGTCTTCAAACTGAAGTGAATGAAAAAGAAGCTTCTCTGCATAGCAGTACAGCAAAAGCCGACGAAATTAGTTTACTGGGGATTTCTTTTACCAAAAGTAATTACCATATCATTGTTTGGTCGATCATAGGTATTTTAGCAATTTCTTTATTTGTGGTGATTGCTAGATCGGCAAAGAACATTATTGAAGCTAAACATAGAACACAGCTTTACGATGAAGTTTCTGCAGAATATCAAGCCTACAAAGTAAAAACCAATGAGCAACAGCGGAAACTAGCTCGCGAATTGCAAGATGAGCGGAATATTGTAGAGGAATTGAGGGGAAGGGCCTAACAAAAAAAGCTCCCGATAAATCGGGAGCTTTTTTTTTTGCTATAAAATCATTAAACTTTGATTTCAACTTCAACACCGCTAGGTAATTCAAGTTTCATTAAAGCATCAACTGTTTTTGAGTTAGAGCTATAAATATCTAAAAGACGTTTATAAGCACATAATTGAAACTGCTCACGTGCTTTTTTGTTTACGTGTGGTGAACGTAAAACAGTGAAGATTTTCTTTTCTGTTGGCAACGGAATTGGTCCGCTAACTACTGCACCCGTAGGTTTTACAGTTTTAACGATTTTCTCAGCAGATTTATCTACTAAGTTGTAATCGTATGATTTTAACTTAATTCTAATTCTTTGGCTCATCTTTATTTTAAATTATGACCCCTTGTTAGAGCTATTAATAACAAGGGATCGGTTTATTTTTATTAGTCTTCAGACTTAACTTTACCTTTTGATTTAGCAATTACTTCATCTTGTACGTTTTTAGGCGCTGCTTCATAATGATCAAATTCCATTGTTGAAGTTGCACGACCAGAAGTAATAGTACGTAACTGAGTTACATAACCAAACATTTCTGATAAAGGTACAGTTGCTTTAATTACTTGTGAACCTGCACGTGTATCCATACCTAAAAGTTGACCACGACGACGGTTCATGTCACCGATTACATCACCCATGTTTTCTTCAGGAGTTAAGATCTCGATTTTCATGATTGGCTCCATCAATGTAGGTTTACATTTTGGTAATGCTTCACGGTAAGCCATTCTAGCTGCAAGTTCAAATGACAATGCATCTGAATCGACTGCGTGGAATGAACCATCAATTAAACGAACTTTCATGTCAGGAAGTGGGTAACCTGCTAACACACCATTCGCCATTGCTGATGCAAAACCTTTCTCTACAGAAGGGATAAACTCACGAGGGATTGAACCACCGGTGATTTCGTTTACAAACTGTAAACCACCTTTTTCGTAATCAGCATCAATTGGTGAAATAACAACTTGAATGTCCGCGAATTTACCACGACCACCAGATTGTTTTTTATATGTTTCACGGTGTTGAGTTGTACCAAAAATAGCCTCTTTGTAAGCAACTTGTGGTGCACCTTGGTTAACCTCTACTTTAAATTCACGTTTTAAACGATCAATTAAGATATCTAAGTGAAGCTCACCCATACCCGAGATTACAGTTTGACCTGTTTCTTCGTCGGTTTGAACTCTAAATGTAGGATCTTCTTCAGCTAATTTACCTAAAGCCATACCTAATTTATCAACGTCTGCCTGAGTTTTAGGCTCAATTGCTAAACCGATTACTGGCTCAGGGAAGTTCATTGACTCAAGGATGATTGGGTTTTTCTCTTCGCAAAGTGTATCTCCAGTTTTGATATCTTTAAAGCCTACAACCGCAGCAATATCACCAGCACCTACATTAGGGATTGGGTTTTGCTTGTTAGCATGCATTTGGAAGATACGAGAAATACGTTCTTTGTTTTCAGAACGAGCATTATACACGTATGAACCAGCTTCAAGATTACCTGAATATACGCGAATAAAGCACAAACGGCCTACGAATGGATCGGTTGCAATTTTAAAAGC
>DATJDT010000432.1:0-3902 GCA_035497275.1 Pedobacter sp. | reverse complement strand
ACTGGATGTAGGCATAGGGGCAAATTGTGTTTATCCTATTATTGGGCATCATGCGTATGGATGGAGCTTTGTAGGCTCGGAGATTGATCAAGTTGCAGTTAAATCTGCAAAGAATATCGCTACCATTAATCCATCCTTAAAAAATGCGATTGAGGTAAGACTGCAAACAGTTAGGAATGCGATTTTTAAAGGGATTATCCATAAGGAAGAAAAATTTGACCTTAGTATCTGCAATCCGCCATTTCATGCATCAGCCGCTGCTGCACTGGCAGGCTCACAACGGAAAGTAAGAAATTTAGGGAAGAAGGATTACGTAAAGCCAACACTGAATTTTGGCGGTCAAGCTAATGAGTTATGGACGGAAGGTGGAGAGGTTGGATTTATCAGTAAGATGATTGAAGAAAGTAAACTATATGCACAGCAATGTTTTTGGTTTACTACCTTGGTTTCGAAAAGTGAAAACCTACCGGCAATTTATGCCATGTTAAATAGGGCAGGGGTGGTTGAAACAAGAACCAATAACATGACTACGGGCAATAAGGTTTCGCGAATTGTTGCATGGACCTTTCTTTCTGTTAAAGCGCAGGAAGATTGGGTTAAAAGTTGGTAAAATTTCCTATCTTGCAATATGAAACTAAATCGATTTATCTTTTTACTCTTTTTGCTTCCATTATTTGCTCAAGCACAAAGCTCTGGCAATCCGATTTTTCCGGGATGGTACGCTGATCCAGAAGCTATTGTTTTTGGTAAAACTTATTGGGTTTATCCTACTTACTCTGCGAAGTATAAAGAACAGGTATTTATGGATGCCTTTTCGTCAAAAGATTTAATTACCTGGAAAAAGCACGAAAGAATAATTGATACTTCATCAGTAAAATGGGCAAAAAAAGCCATGTGGGCTCCATCAATTACTAAGAAGGACGGAAAATACTATTTGTTCTTCGGTGCAAATGATATTCAGAGTGATCAAGAGTTAGGCGGTATTGGTGTTGCGGTTTCCAATAAGCCTGAAGGGCCATTTAAAGATTTACTTGGCAAACCTTTAGTTGATAAATTTCACAATAAAGCACAGCCTATTGATCAGTTTGTATTTAAAGATAAGGATAATCAGTATTACTTAATTTATGGAGGTTGGTCTCATTGTAATATTGCCAAATTGAATAAGGATTTTACCGGTTTTGAAACTTTTGCTGATGGCGCTACTTTTAAGGAAATAACCCCAGAAGGTTATACAGAAGGTCCTTTCATGTTTATGAAGGATGGTAAATATTACTTTATGTGGTCTGAAGGTGGCTGGACTGGACCAGATTACTTTGTAGCATATGCTGTTGCCGATTCGCCATTAGGTCCATTCAAACGCATAGGTAGAATATTAACACAAGATCCTGAGATTGCAAAGGGAGCGGGCCATCATTCTGTAATGCATAATGCGAAAAAGGATAAATGGTATATTGTTTATCATCGCCGACCAATAAGCGAAAAAGACGGCAACCATAGGGTAACCTGCATTGATGAAATGTCGTTTGATGAAAATGGATTGATCAAACCAGTGAAGATTACCAAAGAGGGAGTAGGCAAGAGCAAGTTGTAAAAACTTACTTGTATATGTCTTTAACTACTATTTCCATTCTACGCTCGGGTGCAGCTAAGGGCTTAAAGCCGAACTGTGCATATAATCCGTGCGCATCAAGGGTGCCAAGATAATAGATTCTGAGCCCTTGTAAATTAGGATGGAACATCATTAATGACATTAATTTTTTAGATAGGCCAAGTCCACGGTATTCACTTTCAATATATACATCGCATAAATAGGCGAAGGTTGCACTATCGGTAATCCACCGGGCAAAGCCCACTTGCTTGGTGTCTTTGTATACACCAAAGCATAACGAATTCGAAATTGACTTCTGTACAGTTTCAAAAGGAATGTTTTTAGCCCAATAAGATTCTTCACTTAAATAACGATGAACAGCAGTAACATCAATTAAGTTAGAATCATCAGAAAAGATAAAGCCGTTTTCGGTAATTTCCATTTTATTAGTTTCGCATATTGATAAACTGTAAAGGCTGACCGAAATCTTCTCCTCTGCAAAGAGAAATTACTTTTTGAAGGTCATCTATGCTCTTACTTTGCACACGAACCTGGTCGTCCATCATCGATGCCTGGACTTTAAGCTTGCTATCTTTTATTTTAGCGACAATTTTTTTCGCTGCATCTTTATCTATGCCCTCTTTTACTTTGATTTCCTTTCTGATCATATTGCCAGAAGCGGCATGCTCTTTTCCGAAGTCCAAACTATTTGGGTCTAAACTTTGTTTCATCATACGAGAAATAATAGAATCAGTTATCGCTTTCAAACGCATGTCATCTTCGGTAACAATGGTTATGGTGTTTGTTTTTTTATCTAATTCTATTGTGCTGTTAGAACCATTGAAATCATAACGGTTTAAAATTTCCTTTTTAGCATTGTTTATTGCGTTATCTAAAGTTTGCGCATCTACTTTGCTTACAATGTCGAAAGTTGGCATGATGAAGGCTTTTTTGATTTAAATTGATAGCTTTATTAAAATTACTTTATGATACAAAATAACATAAATAATCTAGCTTAACATAAAAAATAAAGATATGAAATCCAATAAAACGAAATCTCCTAAAAGTGCTTCAAAAAAGTCGGCTAAAAAGCAATTAGAACATAGCTTAACAATCAGATTTTTAGAAGCAGTTAAAAGCTTAGGGCATAATGCAGAAGTTATTGGCGACGATATTGCGAAAGCAAGTAAATTAGTTGCTAAGAAGCTTTCTAAGAAGTTTCAAGGCTTAAAACAAGCGGTAGAGCATAAACTTGAAGAAGTTAAAGCAGAAAAGAAACCAGCAGCCAAAAAAGTTAAAATGGCAAAGAAGGATGCTCAGAAACTTGTTAAAAAAGTAGATAAGACTGTTTCGAAAGTAGTTAAGAAAGCTGCAAAGAAAGCTAATCCTGCTTTGAGTAGCGTAAAGGTTGCTGCAGTTGCAACGGAAAAAAAGGCGGAGGAAATTATTAAACCTGTGGTAAAAGCAGTTAATAAAACAAAAGCACCGGTTAAAAGGGCTACAACTCCTAGAACCCCCGCTAAAGCAACTACTAAAAAGCCAAATAATTAACAATTACTTAACAATAAAATTTGCAGATTTGAAAATCCTCCGAGTAATACCTGAGGATTTTTTTAATTTTACTCATGGCCAAAAAGAAGCTACCGTTTTTAAACAGAGAGATTAGCTGGTTATATTTTAATGAGCGGGTGCTTCAAGAAGCTGCTGATGAAACTGTGCCACTAATTGAACGGATTAAATTTTTGGCTATTTTTTCATCGAACCTGGAAGAGTTTTATCGGGTAAGGGTGGCTACTATGTCGCGGTTAAGTAATTTAAACGATAAGGCAAAAGAGGTTTTAGGGGTAAATCCGAAAAAGGTGCTCAATGAGATTAAGAACATTGTTGTTAAGCACGAACGCAAATTCGAAGCGCTGTTTCAAGAGATACTGATAAACCAATTGGGTAAGCATAAGATTTTTATTTTAAACGAAACTCAGTTGAATGTTACGAGAGGGGAGTTTGTTAAAAGCCATTTTATCAATAGAATTCTATCCAATCTTGTTCCAATTCTTATCGATTTAGATAAGCCATTTCCTGAATTGAAAGATCGGTACTTATATTTCTTTGTGCGTTTATCGAAATATGGCGCGAAAAAAAATGAGAAGTATGCATTGATAGAACTCCCAGAAAATTTGCCCCGCTTCTTGGTTTTGCCCGAGACTAACAATCTAAAATTCATTATCCTGGCAGAAGATATTATTAAATACTGTTTAGATAATATTTTCTTTGTTTTTAATTATGATCAGATTGAAGCGTTCTCCATTCAACTTAC
>DATJDT010000431.1:0-8156 GCA_035497275.1 Pedobacter sp. | reverse complement strand
GATGGATTTACAAAATTTATAATCACCCTACCACTGGGCACTTTTAATAGCTTAAGCGAAGAAATGCAGCCTGAAGTAGATCAGTTTAGTGGTGGAAATTATTTGGATGATAGACTAGAAAGTGAAGATGAGGATTTAAATGTAAACTATGAAAACAATAAGCTTAATGTAAAATATCAGGTTTTGGTTGTCGACGATAATAAAGATATTAGAGAACTCATAAAGAATAATTTGAGCGATACTTATAAGGTTACCTTGGCGAGAAATGGCTTTGAAGGCCTGCAAGCAGCCATATCAATTATACCCGATTTAATTATCAGTGATGTAATGATGCCAAATATGAATGGTTATGCATTATGTAGAAGTTTAAAAACCGATGAAAGAACTAGTCATATTCCAATCATCCTGTTAACCGCAAAAGACAGCGAAGACGATTTTATTTATGGGTATAACGAAGGCGCCGACCAATATTTAACAAAGCCATTTAGTAATAAACTATTAAAATTAAATGTAGAGAATCTTATTAAGCTTAAGGAAAACATTAGAAGTAAGTTTACGAAACGTTTCTTACTAGAACCTGGAGAGATTATTTTAGATTCGGTCGATGAGAAATTTTTGGCAAAACTAATCTATGAAGTTGAAACTAATCTGGAAAACGAAATGTTTAACGTCCATTTTTTAGCAGAGAATGTGGGGATGAGCACTTCGGTATTGTATAAAAAAATTAAAGCTATTACCAACTTATCAGTAAATGAGTTTATAAAATCAATCAGATTGAAAAGAGCAGCACAAATTTTAATACAAAGGAAATATACGGTTTATGAAATTTCTTATATGGTTGGCTTTGCAGATAGTAAATACTTTTCAAAAGAATTTAGAAAACAGTTTGGCTTAACGCCAACTGAATATCTCAAGAAAAGTGACCTGTAGGGATTAGGGTTATATATGTTGATAAATTGCTGACATAATACAACACTAAATTGGTTATTTTTGGATTCCATCATTTCCCTACTATGTACCTTATATTTGATACCGAAACTACTGGTTTACCACGTAACTATAATGCCCCAATTACCGACACCGATAATTGGCCGCGTTGTATTCAAATAGCATGGCAGTTGCATGACGAATTAGGTAATTTGATAGAGCATCAGGATTATTTAGTAAGGCCTGATGGTTTCAATATACCTTATGATGCAGAGCGAATTCACGGAATTTCAACTGAGCTGGCAATAGAAAGAGGGATAGAACTTGCTGATGTTTTAACAAAATTTAATGCTGCTTTAGCAAAAGCAAAATTTGTTGTTGGCCAAAATGTTGGTTTCGACGTAAATATCATGGGCTGTGAATTCCATCGCCTTGGTGTCGAAAGCCCGATGGCAAGCATGCCTGTTTTAGATACCTGTACAGAGATTACTGCTGATCTTTTAAAGCTGCCTGGGGGTAGAGGGGGTCGATTTAAGTTGCCAAATCTAACCGAGCTCCATCAATATCTTTTTGGTGTTCCATTTGCTGAGGCACATAATGCGACAGCGGATGTGGAAGCAACGACACGATGCTTTTTGGAATTGATTAAGAAACAAATCTTTAAAAAAGAAGATCTCCAGGTTGATACCGATTATTTTAAGCGTTTTGCCGATGCTAATCCTATTCCAATAGCTGGAGTAGGCTTACAACACGTCAATTTAAAAGCAGCTTCTGATGAAATCAGGAAACGTCAAAAAACTACTGAACCAGGAGGCGTATCTAAACAAACTTTAGCAGGTAATAAGGAGGAACTTGCTGCAGCGAGTTTTACACACTTACACAATCACACTCAGTTTTCAGTCTTACAATCAACCATTAGCGTTCCTGCTTTAGTTAAGGCTGCGGCCGATCAAAAAATGCCAGCAGTTGCTTTAACTGATCATGCCAACATGATGGGGGCCTTTCACTTCGTAAGCAATGTTTCGAAGCATAATAAGGAAGCGAAAGCCAAAAACGCCGAGGCCTTGGAAAAAGGAGAATTGCCTGTTGCTCAAATTGTGAAACCAATTGTAGGAGTTGAGTTTTTTGTTTGTGAAAACCATACCGATAAAACTCGAAAAGACGACGGCTATCAGGTGGTGTTATTAGCAAAAAGCAAGAAGGGTTATCATAATTTAGCGAAAATGTCGTCGATTGCCTATACAAAAGGCTTTTACTATGTACCCAGGATTGATAAGAATGTAATTGAACAATACAAAGAAGATATTATAGTGCTTTCAGGGAATTTGTACGGGGAAATTCCAAGTAAACTCCTAAATATGGGAGAAAAACAAGCGGAGGAAGCACTTTTATGGTGGAAGGAGCAGTTTAGAGGAGATTTTTATATCGAGTTGATGCGCCACGACCAAGAAAATGAGGATCGTGTTAATCCCGATTTAATTACCTTAGCCCGCAAGCATGAGGTACGATTAGTAGCTACCAATAATACCTATTACATCAATAAAAAAGATGCCAATGCGCATGATATTTTGTTGTGCGTAAAGGATGCAGAAAAGCAAGCAACTCCAATTGGCAGAGGACGTGGTTATCGTTATGGTTTACCAAATCAAGAATATTATTTCAAGTCGGCTGATGAAATGAAGGCATTGTTTGCCGACTTGCCGGAAGCAATTTTAAGCACCCAAGAAATTGTAGATAAAATTGAGCCTTATGAACTTGCAAGAGAGGTCTTGCTTCCCAAATTTGGTATTCCACCAGAATTTTTAGTTGCTGAAGATGAGCAGGATGGCGGAAAACGTGGGGAAAATAAATATCTGAAGTATTTAACTTACGAAGGCGCCAAAAAAAGATATGGTGAGCTTACCGAGGAAATTATTGAACGTTTAGACTTTGAGCTTGCAACTATCGAAAAAACAGGTTATCCTGGCTATTTCTTAATTGTTCAAGATTTTATTGCTGAGGCTCGCAGACGTGATGTTTCGGTGGGACCAGGGCGTGGATCGGCTGCGGGTTCCGTAGTTGCCTATTGCTTGTGGATTACCAATATTGACCCGTTAAAATACGATCTACTATTTGAGCGTTTCCTTAACCCAGATCGTGTGTCGATGCCCGATATTGATATCGACTTTGATGATGAAGGAAGAGGACGCGTAATGGAATACGTAATTGATAAGTATGGTTCAAGTCAAGTAGCCCAAATTATCACCTATGGTACAATGGCAGCGAAATCTTCCATTCGCGACACAGCTAGGGTATTAGATTTGCCACTTTTTGAAGCCGATAAGATTGCTAAACTCATTCCAAACATGAAGTTGGCGAAAATATTTAATTTGGATGAAAAGGCTTTGAAAGGGGCTTTGAGACCTGATGAATATGAAAAAATTGTTGAACTAAAAGCGCTAGCATCAGCAAAAAATTTAAGTGCCGAAACCATCGAACAAGCTATTATTTTAGAAGGGTCTCTACGTAATACAGGTATCCATGCTTGTGGGGTAATTATTACGCCAGATGATATTACCAATTTTGTTCCGGTTGCTACTGCGAAAGACTCAGATTTGTATGTTACCCAATTCGATAACTCGGTTGTGGAAAGCGCAGGTCTATTAAAAATGGACTTCTTGGGGTTAAAAACATTAACCCTAATTAAAGACACTGTAAAACTGGTTAAGAAAAGACACGGTATCGAGCTAGATCCAGACGCCTTTCCTATTGATGATATTAAAACCTATGAGCTTTTTCAACGTGGCGAAACAGTAGGGATTTTCCAATATGAGAGTCCCGGCATGCAAAAATACATGAAAGAGCTTAAGCCAACAGTTTTTGGTGATTTAATTGCGATGAATGCATTGTATCGTCCAGGACCAATTGCTTATATCCCAAGTTTCGTTAAGCGGAAAAATGGTGAGGAGGAAATTAAATACGATCTGGAAGCTTGCGAAGAACTTTTAAAGGAGACTTATGGAATTACTGTATATCAAGAGCAGGTAATGCTTTTGTCGCAAAAGTTGGCAGATTTTACGAAAGGTGAGGCCGATGTTTTGCGTAAAGCAATGGGTAAGAAACAGCGTGATGTATTGGATAAAATGAAGCCAAAGTTTATCAAGCAGGCTGCGGAAAAAGGACATGATGAAAAGATCTTGGAGAAAATTTGGAAAGATTGGGAAGCTTTTGCGGAATATGCCTTCAATAAATCGCACTCTACTTGTTATGCTTGGATCGCTTATCAAACTGCTTACTTAAAAGCAAATTACCCAGCAGAATATATGGCTGCGGTACTTTCCAATAACATGAGCGACATTAAACAGGTAGCCTTTTTTATGGAAGAGTGTAGACAAATGGGCGTTACCGTTTTAGGCCCTGATGTAAACGAATCGGATCTAAAGTTCTCCGTAAATGCAAAAGGGGAAGTTCGATTTGGTATGTCGGCTGTAAAAGGAGTAGGAGAGAAGGCTGTAGAAAGTATTATTGAGGAAAGAATTGCAAACGGTGCTTATGAAACAGTCTTTGATTTTTCAAAACGTTCGAACACTAGGATTGTAAATAAGAAAGCCTACGAGAGCTTTGTATATAGTGGTGCTTTTGATGCGTTTGGTTTTCATCGCGCACAGTATTTTTATATTGGAGCCAACGATAAATTGAATGGCATTGAAAAATTAATTAAGTATGCTAATGATTTTCAAAATAATGAGAATTCCTCTCAAGCTTCACTTTTTGGTGGATCTAAAGCGGACTTAATTTTAGAACCTAGCTTTCCAGTTTCACCAGAATGGGGCCTGATTGATCGCTTAAAGTATGAAAAGGATGCAATAGGGATTTTCTTATCAGGACATCCGTTAGACGATTATCGTTTTGAGCTTACTAATTTTTGTCAACACAACGTTAGGCATTTAAGTGTAGTGAATAAAATACGAAGTGGAGATACCAATGAAGAGATTTTAGCAGAGTTTGAAGTTATTAAAAACAGGGACCTGGTAGTTGGAGGATTAGTGGTAATAGCTTCACAAAGAATCACTAAAACAGGGAAACCTTTTGGTACTTTTATTTTTGAAGATTATGATGATAGTTGTGAGATTGCTTTATTTGGTGATGATTTCTTGAAATTTAAACAGTTTTTAACAGAAGGATACTTCTTACAAATTAGAGGAAGGGTAGGAGAGCGATTTAAGAAGGAGGGCGATTGGGAGTTTAAAGTAACTTCGATAGATTTACTGTCGGAATTGCGTGATAAACTGACAAAATGTATCACCATTCAAGTGCCCATAGAAGAGGTTAATGAGGAGCTAATGCAAAAAATTGATTTTATTTTAAATGAGAATAAAGAAAACAGTGAACGGCATAATTGTAAATTGAATTTTGAAGTGTATGATAGAGAGCAGAACCTTAAATTGGAACTACCTTCGAAGTCGTTGAAAATAAATCCCAACAATCAATTTTTAGAACAATTAACGAAATTGAATGTAGTAAACTATAAGTTGAATTAGTGTCATATTGACATAGCCCTATTGATGGCACTACAATTGATAATATATTTGTATATAAATTAAAAAATAAGTTATGGCATTAGAAATAACAGATGCAAACTTCGAGGAAGTTGTATTAAAATCGGATAAACCAGTATTAGTAGATTTTTGGGCAGAATGGTGTGGTCCTTGTCGCATGGTTGGTCCTGTAGTAGACGAAATTTCGAAAGAATATGAAGGAAAAGCGATAGTAGGTAAAGTGAATGTTGATAATAACCCTCAAATTTCAACTCAATTTGGAATTCGTAACATCCCAGCTTTATTATTTTTCAAAAATGGTGAAGTTGTAGATAAACAAGTTGGTGCTGTTCCAAAATCAGTATTGGCTGGTAAACTAGATAAACAATTATAAGCTTTACGACGCAATCTTTAACATATTTAAATCCGAATTCAATTTTTGAATTCGGATTTTTTATGGAATAAAAAATTCATTGCTTAGCTTTACCTAATGACGTCCACTAACGTATACGAAAATCTTCAACTTACTACCAATCTCGAACTATTAGCTAGGCAAGTAGTTGAAGGATTTATTACAGGGTTGCATAAAAGCCCTTTCCATGGTTTTTCGGTTGAATTTGCCGAGCATCGACTATACAATACTGGAGATAGCGTTAAAAACATAGATTGGAAGTTATTTGCTAAAACTGATAAGCTTTTTAGCAAACGATACGAAGAAGAAACTAATCTCCGCTGTCAATTTGTAATTGATACTTCCTCATCAATGTATTTTCCAGATGATAACTATCATAAATTAACTTTCGCAATGCAAAGTACAGCGGTTTTAATGTACTTATTAAAAAAACAACGAGATGCTTTTGGTTTAAGTCTATTTACGGATCAATTAAGATTAAATACCGCGGCAAAATCAACCAATACCCATCAAAAATATCTGTTTTCGCAATTGGAGCAAGTCTTAAAAGCTCCAAAGCTAAACGTTCAAACCAATTTAGCGCTTGCCTTACACCAAATTGCAGAATTAATTCATAAAAGATCTCTAGTGATCGTTTTCAGTGATATGATGCAAACAGAACATGATGAAGATAAAATTGCTGCCTTATTTTCAGCATTGCAACATTTAAAATTCAATAAACATGAAGTTGTTATTTTTAATGTAACCGATAAGGACAAGGAGGTATATTTTAATTTTGCAAACAGACCCTATCAATTTGTTGATATGGAAACCGGTGCAATATTAAAGGCACACACTTCGAAAGTTAAGCAAGCATACTTAGAAGAAATGAACGACTATCGTCACAAATTAATGTTGAAATGTGCCCAATATAAAATAGATTTGGTTGATGCAGATATCAAAGAAGGTTTTGATCAGGTGTTGCAAGGATATTTAATCAAGCGTCAAAAAATGGGATAGGTTACGCGAATTGATCAATATTTTTTAAAATTAATTTGCACGCCTCTCTTATTTCTTCTGCTGTAATGGTCAAAGGCGGTGCAATTCGCATTGAATTACTGCAATGGAGAAACCAATCTGTAATTAATCCGTCAGCAATACAGCCATCAATAATGGCTTTATTAGTTTCATAACTGTCGAATTCAATAGCCAACATTAATCCTTTTCCCCTTACTTCCTTAATAGATGGATGTTGTAATAATGCTTTAAACAGATCGCCTTTTTTTTGAACATCTTGTACTAGATCTTCTTCCAGAATAACATCCAATGTAGCCAACCCAGCCGCACAGCTAACAGGATGGCCGCCAAATGTAGTAATATGCCCCAAGATGGGATTTTCGGTAAACACAGACATTAGTTGCGACGAAGAGATAAAAGCTCCAATAGGCATTCCTCCGCCTATTCCTTTTGCCAACAACAAAATATCCGGTATAACATCAAAATGCTCAAACCCAAACATTTTTCCAGTCCGACCAAAACCACATTGAATTTCATCAAAAACTAAAAGCGTACCGGTTTCATCGCACTTTTTACGCAGTTCTTTTAAATAGGTTAAATCTGGTATTCTAATACCCGCTTCACCCTGTATGGTTTCTATAAAAACTGCTGATGTGTTTGCGGTAATTTGTGCTAAGTCAAGGGAATCATTAAAATTTATAAATTTAATATCAGGTAATAACGGACGATAAGCTTGCTTAAATTCTTCGTTCCCCATTAAACTTAAAGCGCCTTGTGTACTACCATGATAGCTGTTTTTACAGGCAATAATTTCAGTTCTATTAGTGAATCTTTTCGTTAGTTTCATCGCTCCTTCTACCGCTTCTGCGCCCGAATTCACAAAGTAAGTGCAGTTTAAATTAGCAGGTAATACATCAGCTAAAGCTTTAGCAAAATTTACCTGCGGACTTTGTACATATTCACCGTACACCATTAAATGCATGTAGGTTTCAGCTTGTTTCTGCACGGCCTCAACAACTTTTGGGTGACAGTGCCCCACATTGCTAACACCAATACCTGCAATTAGATCAATATACTTTTTGCCGTCCCTATCAAAAAGATAAATGCCTTTTGCCTTTACAAATTCTAGTAAAAGAGGAGTTGATGATGTTTGGGCATTATATTGGAGGAATAATTGGCGTTGTGTTAACATAAAGCAAAAATAAGGTTTTTTGGCGAATGGCCGAATTTAGTCGCTTTACCAAAAGAAAAAATCCCGCCTGAATAAACAAACGGGATTTCTCTAAAAAAAAATTAATTAATAT
>DATJDT010000430.1:0-2944 GCA_035497275.1 Pedobacter sp. | reverse complement strand
TAGTTTTGAAAATGGATAATTCAAGAAGGGTTTTCATTAAGCAATCAACTGTACTTGCTGCTGCTACTTTAACGGGTACATTAAGTACAAGTGCCAAAAGCTATAATCGAATAATAGGGGCCAATGATCGAGTAAGAGTAGGTATTGCAGCTTTCTCCGATCGTTTTAAGGATACACTTTTACCCTGCTTTTTAAATCATCATAAAGAATTAAACTTCGATATTGTTGGCTTATCTGATTTATGGAGCTATCGCCGAGATCTTGGCATTGCACATCTAAAAGCTAAAATTGGTCATGATATTACAAGCTGTCGGAATAACGACGAGCTTTTAGCCATGAAAGATCTAGATGCCGTTATCATTAGTACGGCAGATTTTCAACATGCTCTCCATACAATTGATGCCGTAAAAGCTGGTTGTGATGCCTATGTAGAAAAGCCCTTTGCTGAAACCATGGCTGATGCAAGAGCTGCTTTTAAGGCAGTAAAAGAATCCAATAAAATTGTACAAATAGGTTCTCAACGTAGAAGTGGAGAAAATTATAAAACTGCCGCAAATTATATTCAGGAAGGTAAATTCGGGCCTATTTCTGCAGTAGATCTAGTGTGGAATGTAAACCAGCCAGGTAGGTGGCGCAGGCCCGCACTGGTAGCTAAACTAAAGCAGGAAGATACCGATTGGAAACGTTACTTGTTAAATCGCCCATTCGAAGAATGGGATCCTAGAAAATATTTAGAGTATCGTTTGTTTTGGCCTTATTCATCAGGAATGCCTGGACAATGGATGTCGCATCAAATAGATACTGTACATTGGTTCACCAAATTAAAACATCCGCGTAGCGTTGTGGCTAACGGCGGTATTTATACCTGGAAGGATGGACGTAAAAACTGGGATTCGATGGTAGCAGTATTTGATTATGGGGAGCCCAATACCACAGACGGCTTCCAAGTTACCTTTACCTCTAGAATGCAAAACAGTGTAGGAGATGTTGGAGAAGTTTATTATTCAAATGGAGGGGAGTTAAATCTCATCACGAATAAAGTTTCACCTAAAGGCGGATTGGGCGAGAAGGAAGCTGCTGCAATGGGAATGAAGGCCAATTTGTTGCCAAACTTTGATTTATCAAGTTCCGAAATTAAGATTGCAACTAGTGCGAATACAGGAGGAGATCCACTAACATCAGCGCACATGCGTAATTGGATGGAATGTGTGAGAAGTAGAAAAACACCAAATGCGCCAGTAGAAGCAGGTTATTCTCACTCCATTGCTAATATCATGACTAATGCCGCCGCTCGTACCGGAGCCAAAGCTACTTTCGATGAAAAGTCGCAAGAAGTTATGGCCAATGGAAAAGTTTTTAAGTATTAAATTAAATTATAAACCACAAATGTTTACAAAATTCAAAAAAATCAGTTTATTAAGTCTCTCTTTAAGTATTTTATTAACCTCAGCTTATGCTCAAAAAAAGCCATTATTTGATGGGAAAACTTTAAATGGTTGGAAAGCAGTTGGTGGAAAAGCTCCCTATTCAATAGAGGATGGAATGATTGTGGGTACAATGAAAGCTGGTACACCTAATTCATTTTTGATTACCGAGAAAGAATATGGCAATTTTATATTAGAACTTGACGTTAAATTAGAAGGTTTAACAACCAATAGTGGAATTCAAACGAGAAGTCATTATGACCCAACCGGAAATAAAGGCAATGGTTTAGTATTTGGTAGGCAAATGGAAATCGACCCTTCGGAAAGAGCGTGGACAGGTGGTATTTACGATGAAGCTAGAAGACTTTGGTTATATCCTCTTGAACTTAATACGGCAGCAAAATCTGCTTATAAAGTAGAAGCATTTAATCACTATAAAATTGAATGTATAGGAAATGAAACTAAAACTTGGGTAAATGGAGTGCCAGTTGCCTATGTTGTTGATACGCTTGATCAAGCTGGAATAATTGGCTTGCAGGTGCATGGCATCGGAAACAATAACAAACTTGAAGGGAAAAAAGTATATTTTAAGAATATCACTATTCAAACTGAAAATTTAAAGCCTCAAGCTTTTCCTAAAGCTGATTATGTGGTTAACTTAACGCCTAACGCTTTATCAGCACAGGAAAAAAGTAATGGATATAAATTGCTTTTTGATGGAAAAACGAGCGCTGGATGGATTGGGGCAAAAACAGGTTCATTTCCAAAAAAAGGATGGGATATTTCGAATGGGTTAATAAGTGTTTTGCCTTCGGATGGAGCTGAATCTACAAATGGTGGAGATATTGTGACCACTGAGCAATTTTCTGCTTTTGATTTGTCTTTTGAATTTAAGTTAACTGAGGGAGCAAATAGTGGAGTTAAGTATTTTGTAACGTTGGCAGAACAAACTTCAGGATCTGCGATTGGTTTAGAGTTTCAGGTATTGGACGACGAAAAGCACCCAGATGCAAAATTAGGGATTAATGGAAACAGAACTATAGCATCATTGTATGATTTAATTACCTCAAAAAAGATTTTAAACTGTATTAAACCTATTGGTGCTTGGAATAAAGGAAGAATAGTTGTTTATCCAAATAACAAAGTTGAGCATTATCTTAACGGAATTAAAGTATTAGAATATACGAGAGGAAGTGAAGAGTTTAGAAAGTTGGTTGCGGGAAGTAAGTATAAAGACTGGAAGAATTTTGGCGAAGCACCTAAAGGCAGGATCTTATTGCAAGATCATGGTAATAAAGTTAACTTTAGATCTATAAAAATAAAAACATTATAATGCACCGTCGTTCTTTTATGAAGAAATCTGCTTTATTGGGCTCAAGTTTGCTCTTTGCAGATCAGTTATATGCAAATATATCTTTAGCTCCAATTAATATTGCCATGATAGGTTGTGGCGATAGAGGGAAAGGAGTGCTTTCTGTGATCAAGAAAATGCCAGAAAAATTTAACATTGTGGCTTATTG
>DATJDT010000429.1:0-2946 GCA_035497275.1 Pedobacter sp. | reverse complement strand
ATTAGGATTTTCTTTGTTTTAACTTCCATAAATTTTTAAAACAATTTTTAAACTTTATCATATAACCAAACTCTTAACAATGAAATTAGTTGGTCTATATCTACTGGCTTAGAGATGTAATCTGATGCTCCAGCGGCGATACATTTTTCACGATCTCCCATCATTGCTTTTGCAGTAACAGCTAAGATTGGTAATTGTTTGTACTTAGGCATTTCTCTTATCGTACTGGTGGTTTGATAGCCATCTAATTCAGGCATCATCATATCCATTAACACTACATCAACGGCAGGGTTTTCGGCCAGTACCCGTAATGCTTCTTTGCCATCTGTGGCTGATAATACATGCATATGATGTTGTTCTAATGCCTTAGTAAGTGAGAATATATTCCGCACATCATCATCAGCAACTAAAACAGTTTTGTTCTTTAATACTTGATGCAATCCCCCTAAATTTTCTGGAATAAGCGTGCTTTGTTTACCTTTTTCTTCAATTAAATGTAAGAATAAACCCGCTTCATCTAAAATTCTTTGGTAAGAGTGGGCTGTTTTTATCACAATTGAATCTGCGTATTGCTTAATCCTACTTTCTTCTCCTTTAGATAAGCTTTTTCCTGTGAACACAATGATAGGTAAATTTTCAAGGCCATTACTTTTTTTAATGGTTTCCAAAGTCTCATAAGCAGTTTTATCTGGTACACCCATGTCAAGAATTACACAGTCTACCTCTTTTTGCTGTAGCCCTTTAATACTCTCGTTTACATTTCCAACTACTAAAGTTTGAATATTAGCATTGCTTAAGAAATAACTTAGCGCTTTAGCATGTTGTTCATTTTCTTCAACAATCAATACTTTTTTAGGATGCCTGCTTAGCGCGTCCTCTAACTTTTCAAAAATCTGTTTCATGTGTTCCAATGCAACAGGCTTGTTGATAAAATCTACTGCACCTTTTAATAAGCTTTCTTTTTTAACAGCTAATGAAGACATAATATGCACAGGAATTGGCCTAGTTTTAGGGTTAGCTTTTAATTCTTCCATTACTTCCCAACCATCTTTTATAGGGAGCTGTATATCTAATAAAATTGCGAGTGGATTAAAGGCGTTAGCCATTTCTATTCCGGCATCGCCACGCACGGCAACGATTCCTTTATATTTTCTTTTGCGTGTAAAATCTAATAAAGTTTTAGCAAATGCGGTATCATCTTCAATAATTAAGATGACTTTATCGTCGGGTAAAATGTTATCGCGGTCATCTTCTATATCATTTGGAATATGTGCAACAGTAAATCGTTCATGAAGTTCTTTCGCATTTTCTGCTAACCTCTGTTGCTCTAACTCATATTGGTCTTGTTGCTCTGCTAGATAAACAGCATTGTCACCGTAATTTATTGGGATGGATAAAGTAAACTCACTTCCAGCGCCTTCAGTGCTTTTTAGCTTTATTTCTCCTCCAAGTAATTTGGCAAGTTCTTTACTGATAGATAATCCTAGACCTGTGCCGCCGAATTTACGGCGCGTAGTACCATCGGCTTGTTGAAATGCCAGAAATACGAGTTCTAGTTTCTCAGCAGCAATTCCAATCCCAGTATCTTTAACCTTAAAAGTAATTGTTTTATGGTGGCGATCGGTCGCCAAACTTAAGCTCACTTTTCCTTTTGTTGTAAACTTAAAGGCATTTGATAACAAGTTCTTTAAAATTTGCTCTAGCCGCATTTTGTCGGTCACTAAAATTTCTGGTAAATTATCGGCAACACTAATTTCAAAATCTAATTTTTTATCTTTTGCGATTGGGTTAAATAAGGAGCGTAAATCTCTAGTTATTGCGTTTACATTGACGTCTTCAATCTCTAACTTCATTTTCCCAGCCTCAATTTTCGAGAGGTCTAAAATTTCATCGATTAATGTTAATAGGCCTTGTCCTGAACTTTGAATAACTTCCGCATATTCAGTGTATTCCTTATCAAGATCTTCATTGTCGGCCATTAATTTAGAGAGTAACAAAATAGAGTTTAGTGGTGTTCGTAGCTCGTGCGACATATTCGCTAGAAACTCAGATTTGTACTTTGTACTAAGTTCAAGTTGTTCAGCTTTATGCTGTATTTCTATATTTCGTTCTTGAATAGTTTGGTTTTTTTCTTCAAGTAAACTACTTCTTTCCTCTAATTCTTGGTTAGTATGAAGTAGTTCTTCTTGTTGCACTCGAAGCTCTTCTTCTGAAGCTTGGATTTTTTGTGTTTGAGCTTCCAGTTCGGCATTTAAACCTTCCAGTTCACTATGTTGAGCCTGGAGCTCTTCGGCCTGAGCCTGAGTTTCTTCTAAAAATTCCTGCAACCTTTTGCGATTTTGAGCTACGTGAATAGCTACGCCAATGTTATTGGAAACGCTTTTTAAAAACTCAAGTTTTCGAGGGGGATACATTGTTAAGGTGCCTAATTCGGCAACACCAACCATTAAACCATCTCGTATAATGGGAAATACCACTATTGTTTTAGGTTTTGTTTCTCCGCTTGCATAACTTATAGTGAGATCCGTTGCTTCAATGCCTTCCAGTATCATTAGCTCTCTCGATTGCATACATTGTCCTATTAGGCCTTCACCAATTGCTATCGCAGGTTCTTTTGTGTGCTTATTTAATGCATATGAGCCGGTTAGATGAAGGTATTTGTCCTCTCCAAGAACATAGAGCGCTCCAACATGGCTTTTGGTATGCGCTACCAGTACTTCGAGCATATCGTTTGCCAAAACCGACAATTCTTTTTCGCCAACCATCTTGTCGTTTAGTTTAGCGACCCCAGTTTGTAACCATTCTTTATCTTCTAACAAGCCGAATGAATAATGCAAGGATTCGGCCATTGCATTGAGTGAGCCAGCCAAACTCCCCAGACCATCTTTAGATTCATCGTCCATTCTTATCGAATAATTACCTTTAGAAATTTGTGAGGCTATTGTT
>DATJDT010000428.1:0-5303 GCA_035497275.1 Pedobacter sp. | reverse complement strand
TTATCAAATTTCTTTTTCAACTCTTTATATTCAGGAGAGTCTTGGAGCTTTTTCAACTCCTCTATTTTCTGTTTCCATTCTGGAGAATCAAATTTTTTCTTTATCTCTTCAGCATTGAACTGAATTTTAGCCATTTGATCTTTCCATTCTTTAGACTCGAATTTTTTCTTCATTTCCTCAGCATTGAATTGGATTTTAGCCATTTGATCTTTCCACTCTTTAGACTCAAATTTTTTCTTCATCTCTTCAGCATTCAATTGCATTTTAGCAATATGGTCTTTCCATTCTTTCGACTCGAACTTTTTCTTCATCTCCTCGGCATTCAATTGCATTTTGGCCATATTGTCTTTCCATTCTTTCGACTCGAACTTTTTCTTCATCTCTTCAGCATTCAATTGCATTTTAGCAATATGGTCTTTCCACTCTTTCGACTCGAACTTTTTCTTCATCTCCTCAGCATTGAACTGAATTTTGGCCATATTGTCTTTCCACTCTTTCGACTCAAATTTTTTCTTCATCTCTTCAGCGTTCAACTGAATTTTGGCTATTTTATCTTTCCATTCTTTTGAATTGTAAAAGGCTGATAAAGAGTCGCCGATAAATTGGTTCCTAATAACAACCGCCCTCAAGCTATCAGGTAGGTCCTTAATTGAGTTGTATGTTGTTGTATTACCTTTTTCATCTGTAATAGTAATGGTCGACTTAACAAGTTTCTTTTTCTTTTTTGTAGTATCTGTATCTGCTTTAAGTATTAATTGACTATTGATACTTTTTGCCTCTGTAGCCGTTTTTTGAATTGTTGAAAGACTTTCCGCTTTTTTAATGCCAGGTTTTTTAGGGTTCATCCAAGCTAAGGATAAAACAGTTGATAAGGTTAATGCAAAGATAACAAGTTGCTGTTTTGCATTGATGTAAGTTGTTTTCATATTCGTTATTCTTTTAATTCTCTGATATAAATGTTGATTGGTTCCTGTTGCTGCAAGTGATAATACTGGTGCTTGTTTATCTTTAAGGAGTTCTAACTTCAATAGCGCATGCGCATAAGTTAATGGTGTTCCTGTATGTTTAACCACTAAATCGTCGCAGGCATGTTCTCGCTCTATGCGAATAAATTTGCCCGCTAGCCATATAAATGGATTAAAAAATAATAGCGTTTCGATAAATGTCTTAATCAGATTTAATACATAGTCATTTCTACGGATATGAGATAACTCATGAATTAAAATGGCTTCTACCTGCTTGATTTCAAGTTGTGTAGCAAGTGCTATTGGGAATAGCACTACGGGTTTAAAATAACCAATTACTAGGGGCACATTAACTTTCGCAGATAGAAAAAAATCAACCTGTTTGTTTATTTTTAATTGACTTAGTATTGTCTGAAATACTGCATTCCACTCTTCAGGAACAATAGCGTTACTTGTCTTTTTAAGTTGTTTCAATTTTTGATAACCAGAAAATAACAATAGGAGCTGAACTACAATCCCTAGGACATAGAAGCTGGTAATTAAAGGGAACCAAGATTCAGTTTTAAGAAAATTGCCAGACTTTAGAAAGCTTAAATCTTGTAAACTTGCTTGCGCTATAAAGGCGTTAACTGTAGCTCGTTCAGTACTTGTTAAGGGTACTTCAAATGCGGAATAAAAAGTAAAGCAAAAACACGCGAACATTAATAGCATAGATCCAAAGGCTAAATTATGCTTTAACTTAGCATTGAGTTTGGGTATGGTTATCAACACAGCAAATAATAATACATAAATTGCTGCACCTTGCCATAAAGAGTGAAAAATGCTCCATCCAAGAGCTTTGACCAAATTGCTTAACATTGCTTCCATGTGAATCTTATTTCAATTTATCTAAGTATTCCTTAATTAAGTCGATTTCTTCTTTGCTTGCACTTTGATTTCCCAGTGCTTGCATGACTAGCCTTGCTGCCGATCCATTAAATACATTATCTATCATTTTGTTTACCAATTGTTGTTGGGTTTTTTCCTGGTTTAATAACGCCTTATAGATATGGGTCTTTGCAGTTGTATCTCTTTCTACCAAACCTTTTTCATGCATAATCTGCATTAGTTTTAGGGTGGTCGTATAGCCAGCGTCTTTCTTAGCTAAAGTCTCATGCACGTCTCGGACGGTACATTGCTCTTTTTGCCAGAGAATCTGTAAAATTTCTAATTCGCTTTCAGTTGGTTTGATGTTGTTAACGCTCATATTGTTACATGTACGAATAATTTCGTAATCAAATGTACGAAAGTATTCGTATAAACAAAATGTTTTAACAAAAATTTAACAATTATTTTTTTAGCCCTTCGTATTTGTTGATGTTGGCAGGGTCTATCACGCTTAAAAGGTTATAAGCTTTAACTTTATCTTGCACGTCTGCGAGCGATAATACATTTACGATTTCATCAGCTTTGCTAGCAAAATAAACATTTGGAAAAATGGAGCCTAGCTTTTGCTTGTCCATTTGTTGAAGTAGAGATAGTGAATTTACTATTTTTTTAAGCGCATTGGTCTGGTTTTCCTGAAGAAGATCGAGCCCATTTAAATGAAAATTATAAATGAACACGCGTAATTCTTGGAAACTATTGTTTAAAAGATTTTCATTTAACCAATAGCGGTTACGCAAACCGTCAAATGCTTTCCAGCCTTTACTGCCAGCTGTTTGTGCGATGTTTAAGGTGCTTTGAGCCTTATTATAAAGCAATGAACCACCTAATTTGCTAAAACTATCTTTATCAAGGCCAATGATGGTAAAAGCATAATAGGCTAGGAGCGAGCTTAGATTGGTAATGAAATTCTGCTCCGAAAAATCTAAAGTCTGACCTTGATTATAGTTAAAATCAAAATCCTTATCGTTCATATTTAAAAGAGTGGTAAAATAGGAACTACCAAAAACGGGCCTGCTCGATTGGATTTGAGCTTCAGCGCTATAGCTAGAGTTTCCATCCCATCCTGTTAGGGTAAGTACAAAATTGCAATCTATTCTTTCTTGCGGCAAATAGGTGTCATTGGTCCATTTGTTATTGTTCAAAAAATCTCTGACTACCGTTTGAAGATCTTCAAGATTCTTCTTATTGATGTTGGAAATATTAGGTGCTAAAACTTGTACCTTGGCATTAAGTTCTTGGGAATAGACATAGCCATAACTCAATAAGATAACAATGAAACAAACAAGTCTTTTCATTAAACTAATAATTTAAGTATTTCCTTGCAAATGTCACTGGCTACCTCGCGTTTACTTTTAAGTTCAAACACTGCCTTTTCAAATGCACGATTAAATATAGTTATTTTATTGGTATCCATTTTAAATCCAGCTCCATCATCATTAAGTGAGTTCAATACAATGAGGTCTAAATTCTTTTTTTGAAGTTTCTGTTGCGCAAAATTTATTTCATTTTCGGTTTCAAGTGCAAAGCCAACTAGCACTTGGTGTTTTTGCTTCAATGATCCTAGTCCTGCAAGAATATCTGTGGTTTTGCGCAAGGCAATGTTAAATTCACTTTCAGTTTTCTTAATTTTCTGTGAAGCCACCTGAACCGGGGTATAGTCTGCCACAGCAGCGCTCATTACTATGATATCGCTTGTTGTAAAATGTGCTAAGCATGCTTCGTTCATTTCTGCTGCACTAACTACATCAACCCTCCTTAAGGTATAATTGCTTTTCTCAGCTGTCGGCCCGGTTACCAAAGTAACATCAGCGCCTAAAGAAACTAGGCATTCGGCAATGGCAAAGCCCATTTTGCCTGACGAGTGGTTACCGATGAAACGCACCGGATCTATAGCTTCATAGGTAGGTCCGGCAGTTACCAATGCCTTTTTTCCTAATAGGGGTAAGCCCGCTTTGATATGCTGCGTTAGGAAGCCTACTATTTCATCAGGCTCTGCCATTCTCCCTTCACCAAATAAACCGCTGGCTAGTTCGCCGTTATTTGGCGCAATAATCGTATTTCCAAAACTTTGTAATTGTGCAACATTCTCCCTGGTACTTTCGTGTTTCCACATATCTAGATCCATTGCTGGCGCAAAGAAAACAGGACATTTAGCCGATAAATAAACAGCAGTAAGTAGGTTATCACAGACCCCATTTGCCATTTTAGCCAAGGTATTGGCACTGGCGGGGGCAATGATCATATAATCAGCCCAAAGTCCCAATTCAACATGGTTACTCCAAACACCGGTTTCGGCATCAAAGTATTGTGTATAAACAGGATTTTTGGAAAGGGTGGCCAAGGTAAGAGGCGTAATGAAATTACTTGCATCAGCCGTAAGAATAACTTTAACGTTTGCGCCAGCCTTAATGAAAGATCTCACTAAGAGTGCCGATTTATAGGCAGCAATACTACCGCAAACGCCAAGTATGATATTTTTATTTAATAGCATGGGGGCATGGGCCGAAAAGCAAAGCTATTTACTTTTGTTCCTTAGCAGGGTTTCTATGATAAACCTTATCATTCAAGAACTCATCAATTGCAATTAAGCTTGGCTTAGGCATACGCTCATAGTGCTTGCTTATTTCAATTTGTTCTCTGTTTTCAAAAATTTCTTCCAAGTTATCATTTGAAGAAGCAAATTCTGCTAATTTTCCATGTAACTCTTCTTTCATATTATTAGAAATCTGATTTGCCCTTTTTGAAATTATCACTAATGACTCATAAATGTTATCAGTAGTAGCATCTAAATCATGTACATTTCTCGTTACCGTAGTATTTGGTATAGCGGGTTTTTGTGTATTCATTATTTTATTGGGGTTTTAATCTCTACTTTTTTGGTAGTGGTATCTTTTTGTTTCTCGTCTTTTTTAACCCAAGTAGCATATTTCGCAGCTTCTTCAGCTTCTTTAGCTAAGATCTTTTTAGCTGATGCAATACCAGCTTCGCTATCTTCTTTTAATTGTTTAGCTTCAGCAACCAGTTTGCTTGTTGGATGTGCTTCCATAAACTCATTGTAATAACCAATTGCTTCTTTAAAACGCTCTTCCTGTCTGTGTGGATAGCTATTTTTAGCATACATATATTGCGATTTTACAATTAACAAATCGATTTCTTCAATATATTTAATATCCGGGAATTCAATCTGTGTATTTTTTAAGGCAACAACCGCTGATTTATAATAAGCTACATCGTATCCACCGAGTGTATAATATAGCTTAGCATTATCAAATGCTTTAGTCTCTAATTTATCGCGTAAGTTAGCAATATATTGCCCTTCGGCACCGCGATGACGAGCTGGTTCTTGACGAAGGTGACCGGGCTGCCCGCGCCGTTGCCGGCGTCCGTGACGGTCTTCATGTTGGCCGGTGC
>DATJDT010000427.1:0-3905 GCA_035497275.1 Pedobacter sp. | reverse complement strand
CGACTGGGAAATGCGCGATGACGTTCAAGAGCGTATAGCTGCATTATGGAAAGAATCTACCACAGAAAATCTACCTTCAGCAGGTGATTTAGCAGGTTATAAAACTGATTTCTTAAATCTTTTTGGCTTTGATGTTGCAGGCGTTGATTACCAAGCAGACGCAAATGAAATGGTTGATATACCAGGTTTAGTTGAAAATCCGACTGTTTAAGATAAATGCCTCGCAGGTTAGAAACCTGTGAGGCATTTATTTATTAGCCACTTTATAGGTTGGGTCTTCCATTATATTGACTTCAATAATACCACTTGCATTTTGTAAAAGCTCCTTACAATCACTGCTTAAGTGACGCAAACGAACCGTTTTATTCAAAGCAGCATAGCGCTCTGTAATTTTATTTACAGCGTCAATTGCACTCATATCATTTATTCTACTTTCTTTAAAATCGATGATAATCTGTTCGGGATCATTTAACACATCGAATTTCTCGGCAAATGTGGCTGTTGAACCGAAAAATAATGGCCCGAAAATTTCATAATGTTTTACTCCGCTTTCGTCAACATATTTTTTAGCGCGAATGCGCTTAGCGCTTTCCCAAGCAAATACTAAAGCCGAAATAATTACTCCTATTAAAACCGCTAAAGCCAAATTATGAAGCATAACGGTAATTACAGCGACCAAAATCCCTACAAAAATATCATGCTTGGGCATTTTTGTAATAACTCTAAAACTTGCCCATTCAAAGGTCCCAATTGCAACCATAATCATCACTCCAACCAGTGCTGCCATGGGCAGTTTGCCTATAATAGGCGCGCCAAATAAAACGATTAACAAAATAGTAATCGAAGCAATTATTCCAGACAAACGAGCTCTAGAACCTGCAGAAAGATTAACTAACGTTTGAGCGATCATTGGGCAACCACCCATGCCAAAGAAAAATCCGTTTAAAATATTAGCACTCCCTTGCGCAATACATTCTCGGTTTCCATTTCCTTTTGTTGCAGTAATTTCATCTACTAAATTCAAAGTCAACAAACCTTCAGTTAACCCCACACATGCCATAATTAATGCATACGGAAAAACCACCTTCAAAGTTTCTAAATTGAAGGGAATCTGGGGGATGTGAAAAGGAGGGAATCCTCCAGCAACAGATGCAATGTCGCTAACGGTTTTTGTATGGATACCAAGTCCAGCAACCAAAACAAAAACTATAACAATAGCAACTAAAGATGCTGGAACTGCCTTTGTAATTTTTGGAAATCCAATTACAATTGCAATGGTTAGCGCTACCAAGGCCAGCATTATATATAAAGGGGAACCAGCCAGCCAAGTTTCTGTACCTTGAATTTTAAATTGATTTATTTGCGACATAAAGATTACTACAGCCAATCCATTTACAAAGCCAAACATGACAGGTTGTGGCACTAATCGAATAAATTTTCCGAGTTTAAAAAGTCCAACTAAAATCTGAATTGCCCCAGCAAGCGCAACTGCCGCAAATACATACTCTAAACCATTTGATTTCATTAAAGCAATGAGTACTATAACCGTTGCTCCTGCCCCACCAGAAATCAACCCTGGCCTGCCACCAAAAACCGCCGTAACTAAGCCCATTATAAACGCTGCATACAAGCCCATTAAAGGTGGAAAACCGGCAAGTATAGCAAATGAAAGTGATTCTGGAATCATCGTCATCGCTACGGTTAACCCTGCCAACACTTCTTTTCTGTAATCCACACTTTGTGTAAAATCGAATAGGTTCAAGTAGCGTTTCATGCTCTTATTTTAAGTATTGTTCAACAAAGTTGATACAGTAATCCTTAATCAAATCCCTAACAATTTCAAATTGTCTCTTAATTTCATCATCGCTTCCACTCGCTTTTGCTGGGTCAGGAAAATTGAAATGTAACCTTTTGGCTTGACTGGGGAAATAGGGACAATGCTCTTTAGCGTTATCACAAACGGTAATTACGTAATCGAAGTCAATGTTTTTGTATTCATCTAAATGATTGGAGGTTTGATTTGAAATATCAATACCATCCGCTCGCATTGTTAAAATTGCTCTTGGATTTACACCATGAGTTTCAATTCCCGCGCTATAAATTTCCGCCTCTTTACCTGCGAAATATCTCAAATAACCTTCAGCAATCTGACTGCGGCAGCTATTACCTGTGCACAATACTAATATTTTTTTCATGATTTTAAATTAGCAACAACCTCCTCCCGGTGTACAGGCATTGGCGGTAGGGAATTTTAACAGCTGAGCCGGTTCAACACCGCATGCATCTTTTGCCAAGCAGGCAGTTTGCATTTCCATCAATAAAAAATCCTTGCCATTAAAGTCGAGCATATACCTACCAATGGTGTTACTTTGGTATTCTACCTCTATCTCTAAATCTTCCATTCCTAAAACTTTTTCAGAAAGGGCAATAATGTTTAATAATTTAGTGGGTTTTAAACGATGCTCGTAATCATTAGCATCCCATAACTGAAAATTAGCTTTATGCTCTTTACGAACCACTCCACCGCAATCAATAAAATGTTTACTCACTAGGCCAACCTCAGTAACGTGGAAATGCTCGGGTACAAATGTCCCATCTGACAATTTAAAGTTTACATTTTCAACTGTATTCAAAATGTTTTTTATTTCTGATAGTTTCATCTTTATATAATTTATAATTAACAACAATTATCTTTTTGGTTTTGAATTTTTTCGAATATTAGGGAAAGAAAGTCTTGAAACTTAAAAAAAGTCTCTCCATTAATACAATAGCAAATCGCATTACCTTCTATATTACCTTTAATTAAGCCTGCATTTTTCAACTCTTTTAAATGCTGGGAGACTGTAGGTTGTGCCAAAGGCAACTCATTTACAATATCACCACATATGCAGGTATTCACTTTTAACAGGTAATCAATAATAGCAATCCTAGCGGGATGCCCCAACGCTTTCATGAGTAATGCCATTTCATTTTCTCTAGCAGAAAAATGTTCAGTTTTAGAAGTGCCCATACTTGTGGATTTTTATATCGCAATATTACGATAAAGATTATTGTAAAACAAATTATTATCTTTAAATAAAAATTTAGATGTCGAATATTAAACTCATAATTGAAGAACGTCCTACCAACATAGGGAATTTCTTAGTTGGCAGATTACTTCCATTCAGAGAAAAAAGGATGGTTGGTCCTTTTTCATTCATTGATCATATGGGTCCGGCAGCGATGAATGATCATCAAAATATCGATATTCCCCCACACCCACATATTGGCTTATCTACGCTTACTTACCTATTCGAAGGGAGCATTATGCACAAAGATGGCTTAGGAACTTCCATCGAAATTAAACCTGGCCAAGTTAATTGGATGACAGCCGGAAAAGGCATTGCCCATTCAGAGCGCACCCCAGCCTACCTCCGTAAGAGTGACAAAATGCTACATGGCTTACAAATTTGGGTGGCTTTACCTAAGCATTTGGAACAAATGGAACCTGAATTTTTTCATGCAGATGCACATGAACTCCCTAGTTGGGAGAATAAGGGGATTAACTATAAATTAATTGCTGGTAATGCGTTTGGTTACCAATCACCAATCCCAGTATATAGTCCGCTATATCTAATAGAACTAAAAAGCAAAAATAGTACTACGCTTAAAATTGGCGAGCATCTTTTTGGTGAAAGCGGCATTTATATCTTGGAAGGCGCGATTGCTAGCGAGGGAAATATCTTTGGCCCCAAACAACTTTTAGTAGCAAAAGACAGTTCACTTTGTGAGTTTACAATGCAAGAAAACACAACAATTTACATTTTTGGAGGTGATCCATTTCCTGAGGAACGGTTTATCTATTGGAATTTCGTAGCTAGTGATAAATCTTTGATCGAAGCTGCAAAAGAGCGTTGGTTAACGCA
>DATJDT010000426.1:0-3771 GCA_035497275.1 Pedobacter sp. | reverse complement strand
GCAAGAGCTGGATCCTTCACATACTTAACAGCGGTTAAACAAAGGTCCTCATAGTTTTCATGAAAAAGCAGATCAAATTGAGCTAGTGATAGCTTAGCATGATTTGTTGTTATTTTCATCTATTTAACATGCGCACATATTTCATTTAAATACTTCGATTAAGCTCGCGATCAATATATTTCTTAAATTTTTCCTTGTTCTCTGGAAGCGGACAACGTACTTCTGCCCAGTTTCCTTTTTTATCAATGATCAAGAAGCGGGGAATAACTACCATTTTATATTTCCTCCCAAAAGTTTTCCCAAAATCATCTAAAAGCTGAACTCCATCAAGCTCCTTCTCTTTGATCATATCAAGCCATTTCTGCTTATCTTTTTGCGCATCTAATGAAATCCCTGCAAAAACAACATTGTCATTTCCTTTATAGTGCTCCTCAATTTCTTTTAAGAAGGGCATCTGTGCTTTACATGGTCCACACCAAGTAGCCCAAACATCGATAACCACTACCTTTCCCTTAAAATCTTTCATGGATACCATTTTGTCGTTTACATCCGGCAAGGTGAAATCATACGCAGGCTTTCCAATAAATGCGGTATCAGCAATGAACTGCTTTAACAGTAAATCATATTTTTGTTTTACAGAAGGAAGTTTAACATATTTCTGGTAGGGTATAAAAGTATCGCGAAACTCGCTGTAATTCGCAATATCCAGCTCCAATTCAGCTAATTGAGATTGCAATACAAATGCTTTTAGGGTGTCATTGCTGATTGCACTCATCAGCAGTTTTACACGCTCAGCATTATCTAATTGCTTTCTTTTAGCTTCATCTAAATTGCTTAGGTTAAACTTGGCGAATAAATTAAGATAATGATGTCCCTCACCCAATTGAAGTATTTTGGCCGACTTTACACGGTTTTCTTGCAAAAACTGTCTGTAGTAATCCGGGACATTCAAAAAATCCTTTGCTGGCATAATGAATGGGCCCCTTTTCTCTAATGAAGATTTTAGCAATAGATTTAATGCAAAGATGTTATTATCAAGCTGAATGGCCGTTTTAAACAACGAATTGAATTTTGCATTGGGTGTTTTAACTTGTTGAGAAAATTGCTCAATTTTTGGCTGTAAGGGCTGATAAATCGCTGTAAATGCCTCCCGATTTGGTTTTGTCGACATAGCCATCGAGGCTAAAGGATTAATCAATTGTTCCCATTGAGCAATTACTTCATTTTCGGCGGTGGATTTTAAAGCACTAAACTGAATTCCAGTCTTCATATCAAGCACCAATTGAATCTGATCATTTGGTTTGAGATACAAGCGTTTTTTAGACCTCATTGTAGAAAGATAGTAGAAACCCTCTTTTTCAATAGGCACTATAAAATTAAAAATGGCACTAGAGTCCCCTTTCGCGATAAAGCTAGTTTGGATAGTTTGTAAGTGCCCTTCCACCACCTTTTCGAAAGAAAGTTCGGCACCTAGTTTAGAATCTTTAATATGACCGGAAACACTAATGGTAGAAAACTTCCCAGGAACCTTCATAACAGTTAAGCCCTTTTGTGCTTGCTTAAATAGCAAGGGATTAAGCGTTAGGTTCAAAGCCTGATTGGCAACCAGTTTCAATGGGAAAGTGGCAGTATAATCAATCTCTAACCTTCTATGCCCCATTTTCATGACCGACACTTGCATTCTATAAGTAGTGTTTGCCAGCAACGGAATAGCCATAGCAAACTTATTGCTAGTGGTATCCATAAAATATTGAGCTACTCGGAATGATTTATCACCTGTTTTACCAACTATTGTGATTTCATAGTTTTTTTGCTGTGTTACCGTTCCAGTAATTTTTACCTGACCTTGTTGAGCACAAACATTCATCAAATTGATGAGGCAAAGAACGCCCAGTAATAATGTCTTTAAATATTTTTTCATGTTGTTATCATTCATTTATTGGTCGATGGCGGATAACCTATTTTCCTGCTAATGCTGTTTCAATTATCTTCTTAAATCCTGGATTTGAAGGATATGGTGCATTAACTGTGACGATTTTACCTTCGCGATCAAAAATCAAAAACCGTGGAATGGTAGTTATTCTATAGAATTTAAACAGTGATTCATCAAACTGGGTCAATAATTCAACGTGCTTAAAACCATTTCTTTTTACAAAATCTTTCCAGTTTTTCTTTTGCGCATGTCCATCAACAGAGATCCCAATAAACTCAACCTCTTTACCTTTAAACTCCTCCGCAATTTTATCCATCACAGGTTTTTCTTTCAAGCAAGGCGCACACCACATTGCCCAAACATCAATCACTACAATCTTACCTTTAAAAGAGGCTAAAGTATAGGTTTGATCATTTACATCTTTGAGCTCGAAATTGTAACCCGGACTTCCTTTTGCAAATGGCCCTAAATTGTTATAAAATTGTTCATAAGTTGTTTTTTGTTCAGGCGTAACAAACACGTTTTTATAGGGTTGTATATACTTTACAAAAGCTTCAAACTCCCTAATACCTGGCATTTTATACAACAAGAAGGCCACTTTTACTGAGTTATTGCTAATCTTGGCCCCATTTTCAGGAGAGAATAGGTTATCTAATACTTTTTGGGTGTTTTTCACTTCATTATACTTCCATAATCCAAAAATATAATCTAGCAATTCCATGCCATGTTCTGAGCGAAGGATCCTTACATCATTGATGATATTTTTATCGAGCAATGGCTTGTAAAATACCTGAGCGCTTGGTTCCTCATCGTAAATTGAATTTAATCTACCCAATCCAAAATAATTTCCTGCCCTTAAATATTTTAAATCAATTGCAATTTTATCATTTAGCCACGTGTTAAAATAAGGATTGGCCGTTTTGTTCGTCTTTAAGAATGAAGCGGCATACTTTTCAAATTCGGCATATTTACTGCGACCTATAGCTGGTTTATTTGCAACAGCATAGATATAATCATTCATGGCATTTAGCCAAGTTTGCAGGCGTTTAGTTTCGGTATTTGGTTTGGTAACAACACAACTGTCATAATCAACCATATTTTTATCGTAATAAAAATCTAATTGTTTTTGCTCTCCAGGTTTCATATAAATGGTGAACTTAAATCCATTCCCTTTGCCTCCTGCTTTCTTCAAGAAATAAACACCTTCTTTTGCCTGGATATCAAAGTTGCAATTTCCATTTTCATCAGGACGTTTAAAACCCAAGCTTATCGCATTCCCATCCTTTAACTGATATAAAAATAAGCCACTGTTATTTTTACCATGAATAGTGCAATTGATCTTAGTTTTAACGTCTGTTGCATAAACACCAACAGAACCTAAACTAAGGCATAACAACAGTAATATTAATCTTCTCATTCTATTTAAATTAATGTTTAAGATTGCTTTGCTTCATGCTTCACATGAAGCAAAGCAATCCCTTATTTACCAAAACGCTTATTCAACGCTTTTCTAATATATTCAGCCTCATACTGCAGATGTGCTTTTGAATCTGCATCCGTTGCAGTTGGCATTGCCGCTAAAATATCCTTACGCAAATCTTCCAAATGAACTGCAATCAAGGCACCAATATCTGAGCCAGTAGTTAATGGAAGCATTTCTGCCGCTTGAGCTCCTCCAAATAATAACCCAACTGCATTATTACCGATCTCTGCTTCTTTCATGCTTCTTAACAAAGCGTTTACATACGCCTTTTGCACATCACGACGAAACTGATCGATAGGTTGTTTAGTGGTTAACTCACTCCAAATACCAACTTTCATATCTCCCAATAATGCAT
>DATJDT010000425.1:0-5823 GCA_035497275.1 Pedobacter sp. | reverse complement strand
ACCCATACCCTTCATGAAAAAAACCTTCCAAATGGAACCATTTTTGAACAAAATGACTCTTATGCGATAGGTTTCACTTACCACCAGCATACCTTGCCAGTAACTTCCACTTGCAAACTCTATACTGTTAGTTTAAATGGTACTATATATAATGATGCGGCGCTTCGTGAAACGCTCATCAAATATGGAGTTACCTTTAACACCTTAACGGGCGCAGAAGTATTGATAGAGTGTTATAAAAAGTGGGGGCACAGCATCTTCGAAAAAATAGACGGCTCTTATTCTTTTGTGCTACATGATAGAAAGCTTAACCAATTGCTCATTGCACGCGATACAATTGGCACAAAGCCGCTATTTTATTATCAAACAAAAAAATTCTATGCGTTTGCCAGTGAGATCAAAGCGTTGTTAAGCTATCCGAACATTGAAAAGAAAATCAATGAACAAGCAATTGCGACCTATTTTAAATATGGTTATTTTGTCGGAAACGATACTATTTATCAAGAAATCTATCAATTTAAAAAAGGCACCATCACCGTAATCGATTTACATAGTGGCAATAGTTATGATGCGCCAATTTTATTTACCTCAAGTAAAGAGATAGAGCAAACACCTACAGATGAGGGGCAAATCATTGATCGTGTAGAGGAGTTATTAACCGAATCTATCTTAAATAGAAATACCGAGAATATTTCTTCCGGAGTTTTATTAAGTAGCGGATATGATAGTGCCACTTTAGCGTCTATTTTACAAAAGAACCAAAGTAAACGCATTAAAACATTTACCCTAGGGTTTGAAAATAAAAAGTTTGATGAAGCCCCAAAAGCAAAAAAAATTGCGGAGCATCTAAAAACAAATCATCAAGAGTTCTATTTTAAGGAAAAACATGCTGCGACCATTTTAGAAAGTTTACCAGAAATTTTTGATGAACCCATTGGAGATAGTACTGTTTTGCCGTCGTTATTTATTGCCGAAAACCTACAGCAAGAGGTGAAAATTTTATTAGGTGCTGAGGGTGGGGACGTACTATTTGGAGGTTATAAAGCCTATTCCAAAGCACTCAAATTAGCAGACTTGAGCCAACGTATCCCTCCTTATTTAAAACCTGCATTTAATACATTACTTAAATATGTCCCGGCAAAAACACAGGAAGTAATAAATGCCGATAATTTACTGAGCAAGTACCAAAGTATAAATACTTGTTTTACTCATCACGAAATAGAAAAGCTCCTTAGCCGTTCAAATTATTATATGGTAAGGGTAAAGAAAGGTGAAAAAACCGTAAAAGATCTTATGGATTATGATTTTGAGAACTATTTACCTAACAACTTGCTTTATAAGGGCGACAAATGCCTACGATATTATGGCATAGATCATCGAGATGCCTTTTTAAAAGCAGATTTGGTAAACTATTTGGCAAAACTTGATGCCAATTGGTTTATTAAAGACAAAGCACATAAATATTTGCTAAAAAAAATCACCCATAAATATGTACCAGCACATTTAATGGATGATTCAAAAAGAGACTTCACTATCCCCCTACCACTTTGGTTAAAAACTTGCTTTAAACCTTACGTTGAAACCTATTTAAGTAGAGAACGATTAAGTAAACATCAATTACTAAATATTGAAGAAGTTCTGAAGATCAAAGCGGCATTTTATGCTCATAGCAATATAAACAATGCAAAAAAGATCTGGCTACTCTTGCAATTCCAGCTATGGTATGAAAAATGGGGTTAATTACTTAACACATACCCTATCGGCATGGTATATCGAACTCTCACTGCTCGATTATTCTGTAACCCAGCTTTCCATCTTGGAGATTTCTTAATAACCCTTACCGCCTCTTCATCGCAACCATAACCAATACCCTTAAGTACACTTACATCACTAATTGACCCGTCCTTTTCTATCACAAAGCTTAAAAAAACTTTACCCTGGGTACCGTTATCTTGAGCGGCATAAGGATATCTTAAGTTCTTCTGGATAAATTTAGACCAAGCTGCCATTCCACCTGGAAATTCGGGATAAGACTCTACACCACCAACATCGTATATTCCATTGTCGCTACCCACTGCCGCAGTTCCATTGCCATCCCCACCATTGTTTACAGGTAATTGATTATTGCCTTTATCATCAACTCCATCTTGCGTAACGCTCGAAATTACTGCAACATTAAGATCTGCTGCCGTAGGTGGATCAATTACATCTTTATTTACTAAAACTATATTGTTACTAAAATTTACCGTTTTTACTTTCTGCTTTACAGGTTCTGCTTTCGGCAATTCCTTTTTGATTTCTTCTTTTTTTGGCTCTTCTTTTTTCAATTCATGAATAGGCTCGGCAATAGCCATTACCACTGTAGTTTCATGATCCTCCATAACTGCCGGGAAAATCTTGTTATAAATTGCTGGTCCAACGAAAAGAAAAATGAACAAGGGCGCTGCAATCATTAGTGATTTCAATAAAATACCCGAAGACTGAGTTCTTAGCACATAAGCGCCATAATTTTTGTTTCTGTTATTGAATACAACATCGAGCCACTCGTTGCCG
The DNA here is from genome assembly GCA_035497275.1 of Pedobacter sp. Taxonomy (GTDB): domain Bacteria; phylum Bacteroidota; class Bacteroidia; order Sphingobacteriales; family Sphingobacteriaceae; genus Pedobacter. The sequence continues at coordinate 3,270 of DATJDT010000425.1, read as the reverse complement.
TATAAATTTGAGTTGTTTAGCATATTTTATAGATTTAATTTTTAACTATGATGTTAGTTTTGCATAATTCCATAAAATGTAGGTTGATTTATTTTTTCCAAGTAAAAAAAGCAATTTCATGAGGCGTCTAAAAACTCACACATTTTCACCGTTTTTATCAAAAAAATCTTAATTTCACCAAAAACAGTTCTATTTTCTCAACAAAAAACAGAAATTTAACTTTTTTTTCAACAATTTAAGACATTTTGATAGGTGAAATCGAAATTAAATCATATTTTTGGATAAAATTTAAAAAAACTAATGAAACCATCATGCGCAACCACTCTTTAAAAGGACTAAAAACGCTCATGATAGCTTCATCACAGATAAAAACAAATAAAAACTAATGAAAAGTCTAAGAACAATTGCGCTAAAAGAGGCTCAAGCGAGAATTTCTCCAGAAGTTAAAGCCCCATCAACTAAGATTTCAGATTTTTACGGATCGAATGTTTTTGATAAGAAAAAGATGAGAGACTTCTTATCTAAAGAAGTTTATGAAAAATTAATCTCTAGCATCGGTCAGGGAGAATTAATTAATCAGGAAGATGCCAACCAAATTGCCTCAGCAATGAAAACTTGGGCAATGGCTAAAGGCGCAACTCACTATACACATTGGTTTCAACCACTAACTGGTTCAACTGCCGAAAAACATGATGCATTTTTTGAACCAAGTGGAGATGGCGCAATTGAAAAATTCGCTGGTAGTGCTTTAGTTCAACAAGAACCAGATGCTTCGAGTTTCCCAAATGGAGGTATTCGTAATACTTTCGAAGCACGTGGATATACCGCATGGGATCCATCTTCTCCTGCATTTATCATGGAAAGCGCAGCTGGAAAAACACTTTGTATCCCAACTGTATTTGTGGCTTACACTGGTGAAGCATTAGATTATAAAGCACCATTATTAAAAGCATTAGCGGCAATGGACAAAGCTGCTGTTGATGTTTGTCAATATTTTGATAAAGGCATTACTAAAGTAAATGCTTCGTTAGGTATTGAGCAAGAATATTTCTTAGTAGACCTTGCCTTATTTAATGCACGTCCAGATTTAGCTTTAACTGGCCGCACACTATTTGGTCATATCTCTGCTAAAGGACAACAATTAGAAGATCATTATTTTGGTTCTATCCCTGAGCGTGTTTTTGCTTACATGGTAGACTTCGAAAATGAAGCCTTAAAATTAGGTATTCCATTAAAAACTCGTCACAATGAAGTAGCTCCATCTCAATTTGAATGTGCTCCTATCTATGAAGAAATCAACTTAGCGATTGACCACAACCAATTGTTAATGGATATTATGGAGAAGGTTGCGAGACGCCATAACTTTAAAGTGTTATTACATGAAAAACCTTATGCAGGCATCAATGGTTCAGGCAAGCACAATAACTGGTCGCTCATTACCGATACTGGTAAAAACTTATTAGCTCCAGGTAAAACGCCTAAGAACAACTTAATGTTCCTTACTTTCTTTGTAAACACCATTAAAGCAGTTCACGAGCATGCTGATTTACTAAGAGCAAGTATTACTTCGGTAAGCAATGATCACCGTTTAGGTGCAAATGAAGCTCCACCGGCAATTATATCAATCTTCTTAGGTCAGCAATTAGATGAGATTCTTGAAGAAATTGAGCACTCTCGTTTAAGTAAAAAAATTAAAGAAGACAATGGTTTATGGTTGGGTATCCCTAAAATCCCACAAATCTTGTTAGACAATACAGATCGTAACCGTACATCTCCTTTCGCATTTACCGGTAACAAATTCGAATTAAGAGCAGTAGGATCTTCTGCAAACTCATCGGCGCCAATGACTGTTTTAAATGCAATCGTTGCTGATCAATTAGTTAAATTTAAAGCTGATGTAGATAAATTAATCAAAAAAGGCGACAAGAAAGACGTTGCATTATTAACGGTTATTAAAAAATATATTAAAGAATCTAAAGATATCCGTTTCGAAGGAAATGGCTACAGCCAAGAGTGGGCAGATGAGGCAGAAAAACGCGGTTTATCTAACATCAAAACTACTCCTAAAGCATTAGATGCATATGTAAGCGATAAAACAACTGAATTATTTACCAAAACAAATATCTTCAGCAAACGCGAATTACATGCACGTCATGAAATTTTATTAGAAAGTTTCTATAAAAAACTACAGATTGAAGCTCGCGTAATGGGCGAAGTAACGAATAGCCAGATTTTACCTGCTGCTATTGCTTACCAAAACACATTGATCGAAAATGCTAAAGGCTTAAAAGAACTTGGTTTAAGCAAAGAGGCAATCGCAACACCTTTGGCTATTATTGAAGACCTTTCTAAGCATATTGGTGTGGTTAAAACTAACATTGATGCAATGTTAGAGCAACGCAAGAAAACCAATGCAATCGAAGATTCACGCGAAAAAGCAATTGCTTATGACGAGCAAGTGAAAGTTTACTTTGACACGATCCGTTACCATACGGATAAGTTGGAGCAAATTGTAGACGATAGCGTTTGGCCATTGCCTAAATTCAGAGAATTATTGTTCCTAAAATAGTTTTTAAATTTTAATTTTAAAGCGTCCAGATTTATATTTGGGCGCTTTTTTTTTAAATAGCCTTATGTACTAATTGAGGCTTCGTAAGTCTCGCACAAAACATTATCTTTGCACCAATGAGCGATAACAGGTATAACCAGCGTGGCGTTTCGGCTTCTAAAGAAGATGTACATGCCGCAATTAAAAATATTGACAAGGGCATTTTTCCACAAGCATTTTGCAAGATTATTCCAGATATTTTGGGTAATGATGAGCTTTACTGCAACATTATGCATGCAGATGGAGCAGGTACTAAATCATCCCTAGCCTATACTTATTGGAAAGAAACAGGTGATCTTTCTGTATGGAAAGGTATTGCACAGGATGCGATCATTATGAATTTAGATGATTTAATCTGCGTTGGTGCTACTGAAAATATTTTGTTATCCTCTACCATAGGCCGCAATAAAAACCTCATTTCTGGCGAAATAATCGCAGCTATTATTAATGGTACTGAGGAAATATTAGCTGAATTGCGGTCCATGGGAATTTCGATCTATTCTACTGGCGGTGAAACTGCCGATGTGGGCGACTTAGTGAGAACAATCATAGTTGATTCAACTGTTACCTGCAGAATGAAGCGGGAGGAGGTAATCAGTAATCATACGATCCAACCTGGTGATGTTATTGTAGGTTTAGCTTCTTATGGTAAAGCAACTTAT
>DATJDT010000424.1:0-2364 GCA_035497275.1 Pedobacter sp. | reverse complement strand
AAGGTAGTTCTGATACAATTTTCATCTTCGTAAGCATTAACATTAAAATGTGTTCCAAGCACTTGAACCTCTTGCGCACCACTTTTTACGATAAAAGGCATGTTCTTATTTTTGGCTACTTCAAAATAAGCTTCACCAATCAATTCAACTTTTCGCAAATTCGAATGAATAAAATTGGCAGGAAACTTTAATCTAGACGCTGCATTAAGCCATACTCGAGTCCCATCTGCTAAAACAATTTGATAACTTCCACCTCGAGGTGTCGACACTACTAGTTCTTGAGCAAATCCTTTGTTTTCTTCTCCGGTTAAATGCGTAATTTCATTTGGGGAAACTATGGTTCCATCATTATAAGTTAATTTACTGGCTACCACAACACTGGCTTTTGCCTCACTCAAATTAACTACTTTACCATTTGGCAATAGTAAGGTGGCTTTATTTTTACCTGGAGCAATATCTATAGCCGCAATAGCATCATTACTTACTACCTTATCTTGCCCATTTATATAGAATAATATACCAAGGCCAAAAATAATCACTACACTTGCTGCAGCTGCAACATACGACCATTTAAATTTGCTAATTTTAACAGGAACTTCTCGTTCCTGTAATTTTATGGGCAGTTCACGATCCAAACGAGAAAGCAGTGATTGAACCGCCGGATGAGATTCATACCCGTTGTCTTCACTTTCGAGTTCTCGTTGAATTAGGAGGTTTAATTCAGTACGACTATCTGCATCATAAAAATATCCCAACAATTCATCGAGCTCTTCTGCTGTGTAGTTATTATCAAGATATTTGAGGTAAAGTGCTTTTATGCGTTGCAAGTTTTCCAATTTTTCTGTCCTTTTATAGCTAATACGCTTACGACAGAAAAAGTACTTAGTCTAAAATAAAAGAAAATGAATTTATTTTTGCTTTAACTCAAAATTCCCCAAAGAAGGATAACAAGTTCTCTCCCTGGTTTGGAAAGAAAATATTTTTTCAAAAATCTATTAGCTTGATATAGATGGCTATTAATCGTTTTCTCATTTACCCCTAATAACTCCTCTATCTCTTTGTACGATTTACCTTCGAGCTTAAATAATGTAAATACACGCTTTCGCTGGGGTGGCATCAAGTCTATTGCCTCATGAAGGAGTTCTATATTTTCCCGTCTAAATACTTGCTCTTCAATATGTGTATAAATTTCAGTACTTAATACCATCATTTTATCGCGCATCATCTTATCACGAGCTGCTTTACGGTAATAGTCATTCACTAAATTCACCGCAATCTTAAATAGGTATGATTTAAACGATTTCTCCGGATCAATCTGGGCTCTATTATCCCAAATTTTTAAAAACAATTCTTGTAAAACCTCAAATGTAAGATCTTCAGATTTTAGCAGCTTAAATAAGCTCCCAGCAAGTTGCCTTTTATACTGATCATAAAGTACTACAAATGCTTTATTACTGCCATTCCTTAATGAGACAACCAATTCTTTCTCAGAAAAATTGCTTTTTGTGCTCATGCCCTCCCCTGTTAACCAATAATTAATACTTCCACAATCTTAAATATTTATTTTCAAATGACAGTTATTTATTTAAATATAAACTTGCTTCATCTATTTTGTCAATGGCGTTGAAAATATTTTTGCTGCATCTGGATCATCATATTTATCAATCTGATTTTTTAGCTCACTCATTAAATCTTGCGTAATCTTTTCATACCCCTTCTTGCCAAAAAGATTACTAACCTCATGCGGATCTTTCTGAAGATCATAGAGCTCCCATGTATTTACCCGAGTATAAAAACGAATGAGCTTGTAGCGTTTAGTTTTAACGCCAAAATGTGGGGAAACCGAGTGCTCTTTATTTTCATAATAGTGATAATAAATAGCATCACGTCCTTGGGCTTTCGCGCCATTTACCAAAGGCAAAAACGATTCGCCCTGAATATCTTTTGGAATAGCTATCCCTGCGGCATTCAACACTGTTGGCGCAATATCCATATTCAACACAAAATCGTCTGATTTGGTTCCCGGCTTTACTACACCTGGATAACGCATCACCATAGGAGTCCTGAAAGATTCCTCGTACATAAAACGCTTATCAAACCAACCATGTTCTCCTAAATAAAAGCCTTGATCCGACAAATAGATCACAATGGTATTTTTAGAAAGATTGTTTTTATCAAGATAATCCAAAGTACGGCCTATGTTTCTATCTAAAGAAGCTGCTGTACTAAAATAATCACGCATATAACGTTGATACTTCCATTCAACCAACTCCTTACCACTCAAATTACGCGCTTTTAAATCATCGTCAATTGGCTTATAATAAGCATCAAATTTCGCTCTTTGTTCTGGGTTCATTCTATTTG
>DATJDT010000423.1:0-4706 GCA_035497275.1 Pedobacter sp. | reverse complement strand
TGTTTGGTGACCGCTATTATGGGGGCGTGGTGCCAATTCATTCACTAAAATTTCTCCGCTTTTCGTGACAAACATTTCTACAGCAAGTATACCAGTGATATTTAACGCGGAAGCAATGTTTAGCGCTATTTTTTCGGCCTTATGTTGAAGCTCTTCGGGATAGGTTGATGGTGAGATTAAAAATTCTACCAAATTCGCTTCCGCATTAAACTCCATTTCAACCATTGGGAAAGTTTTCATGTCCCCATTGGCGTTTCTTGCTACGATTACAGCAATCTCTTTATCAAAATCTACTAGCTCCTCAATTAAGGAAGGACTTTCGAAAGCATGATCGATATCGGCTAGGTTGCTAATTTTCATTACACCTTTACCATCATAGCCATCTTTACGCTGTTTTAAAATATAAGGAAAAGGGAAATTCCCATTGCTTAAATCATTTTTAGCATTTACCAATTGAAATGGGGCAGTTGGGATATCATTTTCTTTAAAGAATTGCTTCTGGATACCTTTATCTTGAATTAGTCGAATAACTCTGGATTGAGGAAACACCAATTTTCCTTCTTTCTCTAATTGTTCCAATGCTTCGATGTTTACCTTTTCGATCTCTATGGTAATAATATCGGCTTTTTTTCCGAAATTATAAACGGTATCAAAATCTGTAATCGAACCACATTCAAACTTATTTGCGATGTGTTTGCATGGAGCGTCTGGATCTGGATCTAAAACTAAAGTTGTTAAATTATAATTGATAGCTTCTTGAATTAGCATTCTCCCCAGTTGTCCACCACCTAATATGCCTAATTTCAGCTCACTTATCTGTTTTGCCATTATTGAATATAAATTTATGCTTATTTTGCACAAAAATAACAATATTAAACCAATTCATGGATGCAGATGCGATAATTATTGGAGCGGGAGCTTGCGGATTGATGTGTGCAGTGCAGGCAGGCTACTTAGGTAAAAAGGTTATTGTGCTTGAAAGAAATAGTAAGCCGGGTGCCAAGATCTTAATCTCTGGAGGTGGAAGATGTAATTACACAAATCAATGGTCTACACCTGAGCAATTTATCTCTGCTAACCCACATTTTGTAAAATCGGCATTTACACAGTGGACGGTTGATGATACTATTAATTTTTTTGAAACTTATGGCATTATAGGGAAGGAAAAAACTTTAGGCCAATTGTTTCCCGAGTCGAAAAATGCAGCCGCAATTGTCGAAATATTTACTTCACTATGTGCCGAAATGGGACAAGAAATTCGCTGCAATGCGGATGCTAAAGATATTGCCATCACAGATAATGGGTTTAAAGTTAGTTATAATGTAGGCGACAAGGCTAAAAGTGTTTGTGCTCCGAAGTTAATTATCACTAGTGGTGGACTACCCATTCCGAAGATGGGCGCAACAGATTTTGCGCTTAGATTTGCTCGTAATAACGGTTTAAATATCATTGAAACTGCTCCGGCACTGGTTCCCTTAACCATTACAGGTAAAGATGAAGCTTGGTATAGCGAACTCTCTGGTAATAGTGTTTTTTGTGAAGTGAGCAATGATGAGATTTCTTTCGAAGAAAATATTTTGTTTACCCATTGGGGCTTAAGCGGACCAGCAATTCTTCAGATTTCCTCATATTGGCGAAAAGGCACGAGTATTAATATTGATTTATTGCCAAATCAACAGATTTTAGCACATTTAGAGGATGAACGGAGCAACAATGGACGAACGCTGTTATCAACTTTGTTAAACCGCTTTTACACTAAAAAATTTACTGATGCTTTAGGTAAATTTCTTCCATTAAATAAACCAGTAGCCGATTTGAATAAAGCAGAACTAGAATTAATCAACAATACCATACATTTCTTTAAGGTTAAGCCAGCAGGTGATAAAGGCTATGATAAAGCGGAGGTAATGCGTGGAGGTATCGATACCAATGAGGTGTCGTCGAAAACGATGGAATGTAAAAAAATACCTGGCTTATATTTTGGTGGCGAATGCATGGATGTAACTGGTTGGCTTGGCGGATATAATTTCCAGTGGGCCTGGGCAAGTGGCTATGTGATAGCGCAGGGGATTTAAACATTCGGCCATTGTCACGAAAGCTAGCGTTTCCTCGTTTTTGTAACAAACCTTAAATTTAAACCGATGAAACACAACTCTCCATTATTTGTACTGATTACTTTAGTAATTTGCTTAGCATCCTGCAAAAAAGACAGCTCAAAAGATAAATTTAGTGTATTAAAACTAACAGCAAAAGAACAGCAAAAAGCCGAAGCCGATAATAAGTTTACTTTTAATTTGCTTAAACAGGTAGCTGCTGGTGAGCCGACCAGCAAAAATCTAATGCTGTCTCCATTAAGTGTTAGCATTGCAGTTGCTATGACCAGTAATGGGAGTAATGGACAAACTTTAACAGACATTAGAAATGCGATGCAGTTTAAGGATTTTACAGAAGCAGAAGTAAATAGTTATTACCAAAAATTGATTAAATCATTACCTGAGCTAGATTCAAGGGCAAAGCTACATATGGCGAACTCAATCTGGTATCGCAATAATTTTAGTGTACTGCCAAGTTTTCTAGAAACCAATACAACCAATTACCAAGCAAAGGTGTCGGCACTTGAGTTTGCTAGTCCAAATTCCAAGAATACAATTAATAGCTGGGTTAATGAACAAACACAAGGCAAAATCCCAACTATTATTGATCAAATTAGTAATGATATGGTGATGTACCTCATCAATGCAGTTTATTTTAAAAGTGCTTGGAGAAGTCAATTTGATAAAAGCAAGACTGCAAAAGCTGCTTTTAAACTAGCCGATGGAGCCACCGTTCAAACCGATTTTATGCAGGGAGATAGGATAGACCTGCGCGTTGCTGTTGATCAAAATGCCGCCATTTATGAACTACCTTATGGCAATGATATCTATAGCATGGTTATTGTATTGCCAAAGGTAGGGGTACAGCTTAAAGATGTTGTAGAAAACATTGACGCAAACAAATGGAAAATTTGGGCTGATGGCTTGGCGAAAACAAATACAAGCGTTAAGATGCCAAAATTTAAATTCAGCTATGAAAAAACTTTAAACCAAACCTTGGCAGGATTGGGCATGAGTAACGCATTTAGTGATCAAGCAAATTTTACTAGGATCAACGCGAATGGTGGATTAACAATTAGTGAGGTAAAGCACAAAACATTCCTCGATGTAAACGAAGAAGGAACTGAAGCAGCTGCTGTAACTTCAGTTGGTGTAGCCTTAACTTCATTACCACAGCCCATTGTAATCGATAGACCGTTTATGTTCGCAATTAGAGAAAGACATACAGGATTAATCCTATTTACTGGTTTGGTCAATAATCCAACCTTGGCAAACTAGCTAATAAGTCTTAAAATACTTACTTTTGTATTTTAAGACTTCTTTTTTGAAAACAGATCTGCTATTAATTACTCCGCCATTTACGCAACTGAATACTCCGTATCCTGCAACTGCCTACATCAAGGGTTTTCTAAATACAAAAAACATATCCTCAACGCAAGCAGATTTGGGTATTGAGGTTATTTTAGCACTATTTTCAAGAAAGGGCCTTACGGATTTATTTAATGAAGTTGCTGATCAAAGTGTACCTGGATTGTCTTTTAACGTTCAACGTATCATTGCTTTAAAAGAAGAATATCTTAAAACGATAGATGCCGTGATTGCCTTTTTGCAAGGCAAGAACCCAACTTTAGCTTTACAGATTTGTCAGGAAGATTTTTTACCAGAAGCATCCCGTTTTGCACAATTGGAAGAATTGGATTGGGCCTTTGGGGCAATGGGAACACAAGACAAAGCCAAACACTTAGCCACACTTTATCTAGAAGATATTTCAGATTTTATTGTGGAGTGTGTTGATCCTAACTTTGGTTTTAGCCGTTATGCAGAGCGTTTGGGTAGAAGTGCAAATTCATTTGACGAATTGTATGAGGCTTTAAATCAAGCACCGACTTATATTGATAAAGTATTAATTAACATTCTTCAAGAAAGGATAGATCAGGTTCAACCTAAGTTGTTCTTGATTTCTGTGCCTTTTCCAGGTAATTTATATTCAGCTTTCCGTTGTGCACAATACGTGAAACGTAATTATCCGGTTATTAAAATCTCCATGGGTGGAGGCTTTCCAAATACAGAATTACGCTCATTAAGCGATCCAAGGGTTTTTGAATTTTTCGATTATATTACTTTGGATGATGGAGAATTACCCATCGAATTATTATACGATGCCATTACAAAAGCTGGAAAATTACCGCTCTATAAAAGAACATTTTTGTTAGAGAACGGAAAAGTTGCCTATAAAAATGACGCTTTAAAAAGCGACTATAAACAAGCTGATGTTGGTACACCAGATTATACTGATCTAGCTTTAGATAAATACATTTCGGTTATTGAAATTGTAAATCCAATGCATCGCATGTGGAGTGATGGTCGCTGGAATAAACTTACCATGGCGCATGGTTGCTATTGGGGTAAATGTACCTTTTGTGATATTTCTTTAGATTATATTAAAATTTATGAACCTGTTGCAGCAAAATTAATTGTCGACAGAATTGAAGAATTGGCCCAAAAAACAGGTCAAAATGGCTTTCACTTTGTTGATGAAGCGGCACCACCAGCATTAATGCGTGAAGTTGCTTTGGAGATCTTACGAAGAAAAATATCGGTTACTTGGTGGAC
>DATJDT010000422.1:0-3368 GCA_035497275.1 Pedobacter sp. | reverse complement strand
GTAAACCCTGATGAAGTTGTTGCAATTGGTGCAGCTATTCAAGGTGGTGTATTAACTGGAGAAGTTAAAGACGTATTATTATTAGATGTTACCCCACTTTCATTGGGTATTGAAACGATGGGTGGTGTGATGACTAAATTAATTGAAGCTAATACAACTATCCCTTCTAAAAAAGCAGAAACTTTCTCTACTGCTGCTGATAATCAGCCTTCGGTAGAGATCCATATCTTACAAGGTGAGCGTCCTATGGCAGCTCAAAACCGTACAATTGGTCGCTTTATTTTAGATGGAATTCCACCAGCGCCACGCGGTGTACCTCAAGTAGAAGTTGCTTTTGATATTGATGCAAATGGTATCTTACACGTAAGTGCTAAAGATAAAGCTACTGGTAAAGAGCAAAAAATCCGCATCGAAGCATCGTCTGGTTTAACAGATGATGAAATCAAGAAAATGAAAGAAGAAGCTGAAGCAAATGCTGAAGCAGATGCTAAGCAGAAAGAAGAAGCTGATAAAATCAATGGTGCTGATGCATTAATTTTCTCAACAGAAAAACAGTTGAAAGAGTTTGGGGATAAATTATCTGCTGATAAAAAAGCACCAATTGAAGCTGGTTTAGAGAAATTAAAAGCAGCACATGCAGCTCGTAATTTTGCAGACATCGATGCAGCGCAAGAAGAATTGCAAAATGCATGGAATGTAGCTTCTGAAGAGATGTACAAAGCTGGGCAAGACGGACAAGCACCAGAAGGCGCTCCTCAAGCTGATGCTCAACAAGGTGGCGACACAGTTACTGATGTTGAATTTGAAGAAGTAAAAGACGAAGAGAAGAAATAATCTTCGTAAGTTAAACAAAAAAGCATTTCTGATTAAGTTCAGAAATGCTTTTTTTATTTTATGAGGTTTTCAAGTGACTTTCAATGATGTCCTGTAGAACTTTTTCATTTTCGAACAAGTCCTTCAACAGCTTAAATTGATTTTTAGCGCGATCTAAATTTTGAGTAGGATAGGAGGTGGGATAATAGATACTTCCATTAAGGTAATCTGTTAAAAATCTCAAGGCTTGCATGTAAATCATGTACTTTCCTGCAAATAAGATCAGTTCCTTTTCTGTTGAGGTTAATATAGCTGACATTTCAGTTAAATAACCCGCTATAGTTGCTTCAAAATAAGGAATTCTGATTTTTATTTTTTCAAGATCTTTTTCATTCTCCGAGAACGCACAAAGATAAGTACGCATCATATCTCCTAAATCTGAGATAAACTTTCCAGGCATTAAAGTATCTAAATCAATTACGCAAATTCCATGATAATCGGCCTCATCAAGGAGAACATTGCTAATCTTCGTATCATGATGCATTACTCTATCTGGAAAATCATTTCGATTCTCATAAGATTGATAATATGCTAAGATAAAATGATGCCTTAAAGCAGTAGCAATTTCATGTTGAGCAGTATCTTTTAAACCTGCTGAAGTTTGATTTAGAGCTTCGACAAATTGCTCATAACGCCATGATAAGTCATGAAATCCTACGATGGTGGGCTTTAGGGCCGAGGTATCGAAATGATTTAATAAACGACTAAGTTTCCCAAATTGTTTTGCGGCTTCAAATGCTTGTTTTGGGTCGCTTAAGGTATCGAAAGCAATCGTATGCTCAATAAACGGAAGCAGGCGCCAGTATTCATCCTCGTACTTAGCCATTAAATCGCCTGCAATAGTTTTGATTGGTACAGGGAATAGAAAATTGGGATGGTGTAGTTTTAGGTAATCAGCAACGGCTTCGATGTTACTCGCAATGGCATGTGGATCCTCAAAAACTTTTGTATTGATATGTTGAAGAATATATTTTTTATTGTCGCTGGTAGAAAGTAAATAGGTTCGGTTAATATGCCCCGAACCTATTTGTTGTAATTGTATGTTGGCTGATGTAAAACCGTAAGCCTCGACTATTTTTTTTTCAATGGTTAGCTCCATAAATTTTCTGGATAAGCTCCACTTTTTACAAGCTCATCAATCGAAGCTTTTACAACTGGTTTATCTTCTTTGTAAGTTACTCCAAACCACTTGTTGTCAGTTGGGATGCTCTTGAAATCAGCAATATTGTTTTTGATTAAATATTCGCCAACTAAAGGAATAAAGAATTCAGCTTTAGGTTTGTCTCTGTTTGCTTCTGCGAATTTAACAAACTGTTCCTCTGTAGTTTTAAAAACCGCAGGAGTAAAGCCCCAAAAGTTCATTGAAACTGGATTTTCGTAGTCTAGTGGGTATTCTTCGCCATTTTCTTTGTATACTATGGCATCACCTTTTGCATATATTTCTGTGCGCTCGTTTATCTCTGTAATATTTCCAGCAGAATCTACATTACAAACACCACGAGATACCGATCCAAAATCAGATAGCGTTTTACCAATTTTATAACCGATAATAGCATACTGACTATCAGTAATCTCGGTAGTTAAGAAATCACTCATTTTTTTGAAAGCGTCATAACCGTAAAAATCGTCCGCGTTAATGATACAGAATGGCTCTTTTACAGCTGTTCTACCAGCTAACATCGCATGCGCAGTACCCCAAGGTTTTTCTCTATAAATTTCTTCTTCTATACCAAACTGTTTAAGGTCGAAATTCTGGAAAACATAATCAGTTTCAATTTTTCCATTAAGCTTTGAGTCGAAAATGCTTTTAAAATTTTCTACAAACTCTTCTTTAATAATGAAGACAACTTTACCAAAGCCGGCTTTAATTGCGTCATATATTGAATAATCTATAATGGTTTCGCCATTTGGGCCAAAGCCATCAATTTGTTTCATGCTTCCGTAACGACTAGCCATACCTGCAGCTAGAATAAGTAAAGTAGGTTTCATTAAATTAATATTAGATAGATAATTATTTTTAATCGTTCAAAGGTAGGTTTTAAAAACCAAAAATGCCACCGCTTCTTGAGCGTGGTTTTTTTCCTGTTAACATTCCAAATAGACCACGTACAATCTCTTTCCCAATTTGCCGTGTAATTGTGGCACCCATTACTTGTTCAACAATAGTTTTTTCGCCAGCCCTTGATTTGTGCTCTTGCTCGGCATTCTTTTGCTCTTCTTGAGTTGCTTTTATCTCACTGTCTTCAGCCATTTTTTGATTGATCCGATCTGTTAGCATTTCAAACGCACTAACTGGATCAATTGCTTTTTGATACTTGATGAAGATATTACTTGCTTGCATTAATTTTTCACAATCTATAGCCGCCATTGGTCCCATGATAGCTTTTGGTGGCGTTAACATCGTTGCTGCCACTTCGGTGGGAATACCTTTTTCGTTTAATACAGTTACAAGAGCCTGACCAGTTCCCAGGCTAGTTAATACTTTGTCAATCTCG
>DATJDT010000421.1:0-3019 GCA_035497275.1 Pedobacter sp. | reverse complement strand
CACCCCAATAGCGCTGGCGACCAAAAATGGCATCTCTCATGCGGTAATTTACCTTTGCCTTACCAACACCCTCGCGTTCTAACCAATGGTTTAAATAAGAGATTGCTTCTTTATAACCTAAATTATCAATAAAACCAGAGTTAATATATCTTCCTTCTTTTGTCGGATCAGCCTCTACTTCAATATTTTTTTGTCCGTCTAATATTTGAATAATTGGCAAATTAAAGTGTGTTGCAAACAACCAATCACGTTGGTCGCCACTTGGCACACCCATTACCGCACCTGTACCATACCCGGCTAACACATAATCAGCAATCCAAATCGGTACTTTTTCATTATTCACAGGATTAATTACATAACTTCCCGTAAAAGCGCCCGAAACCGTTTTGGTATCCGCCATGCGGTCTAGTTCCGACTTCTTTTTAGTTTGAGCAATGTAATTTTCAATAGCCGATCTTTGACTTTCCGTTGTTAATGATTTCACCAACTCATGTTCTGGAGCTAAAACAATAAATGAAACCCCAAATATGGTATCTACCCGTGTGGTGAAAACCTCTATGTAGCTGGCAGAACGGGGAGCTTGAACCGCGGAGTGCCCGGCATCTTCTAAATTAAACCTAACAGACGCACCCACACTTTTCCCAATCCAGTTACGCTGCATTTCTTTAACCGGCTCTGGCCAGTCTATGGTATCTAAGCCTTGCAATAAGCGTTCGGCATAGGCCGAAATACGCATACTCCATTGCATCATTTTCTTTTGCTCAACAGGAAAGCCACCACGTTCAGAAAAACCATCCTTAACTTCATCATTTGCTAAAACAGTTCCTAAACCAGCACACCAATTTACTGTGCTTTCTTTCAAATAGGTTAAACGATATTTTAACAATTGCGCTTGCTTTTCTTCTTCAGAGAATGTCGACCAATCGCTTGGTAAAAAGGAAGCAATATCCTCGTCGCAAACAGCCTTTACATCCGCATTACCAGCAACCTGAAACTTCTCAATCAGAGTCGAAATATCTTCTGCACGATCTGTTTCCAGATTATACCATGAATTAAACAGCTTCATAAATATCCACTGTGTCCACTTATAATAACCAGCATCACTTGTCCTAACTTCCCTGCTCCAATCAAATGAAAAACCAATTTGATCTAACTGACGGCGGTAGGTCGCAATATTTGCTTCGGTGGTAATGGCTGGGTGTTGACCAGTTTGAATAGCATATTGTTCGGCAGGTAGACCAAAAGAGTCATACCCCATTGGATGCAATACATTAAAACCTTTTAATCTTTTATATCTCGAAAAAATATCAGATGCGATATAGCCTAGCGGGTGACCCACATGTAAACCAGCTCCCGATGGATATGGAAACATATCGAGCACATAATATTTAGGTTTACTACTGTTGGTTTCGGCCTTAAATGTTTGATTTTGAGCCCAAAACTTCTGCCACTTTTCTTCTATCGCTTTAAATTGATAATCCATTTTGCAAAAATAGGAAGAAATTTGACTAAAGCCCAATTTTATGGAGCAGATAAGACAATAACTTAGGTGGCTAAAACAAGGCTGATTAATGGCTAACTTTTTACCACTTCCTTCGGAGCTCCTTCGGAGGAGCTTCGGATGAGCTTCGGAGAACTATCGGTATTATTCCGAAGGAGCTCCGAAAGAGTTCCGTAAAAATACCGATGTAGTACAGAAAACATTAGCACTCCTTTACCTCCATGTTATGATGCTTAGCACACGAAACGTTAAAAAACGTTAACCTTCACCAATCATCCCCAAAAATATTTACATTTCTGCTTATCTTTCGTTATTTTCGCAGAAACAAAAATAGATATATGGAAGAATTTGAAGTAAGCGAAGCTGCTAAAAAGACCAAAACCATTTATATTTCTACGATCTTTAGTATTGCATTGGTATTACTAATGCTGGGCATGTTAGGCCTCATTTTAGTGCACGCAAAAAACTTATCAAAATATGTTAAGGAAAATATTGTTTTGAATATTATTGTTGATGAGGGCGCAAAAGAAACCGACATTCTGGCTTTTCAGAAAGAATTAAATGGCAATGTTGCGGTTAAGCAAACTCAATATGTAAACAAAGAAGTTGCCCAACATAACTTAACCAAAGATTTAGGAGAAGATTTTGTTAATTTCTTGGGCTATAACCCTCTTTTATCTACTATTGATGTGTACTTGAAAGCTGATTACGCAAATAACCAGAGTATTGATTCGCTAAAGAAGAATTTAGAAAAAAACCCAATGGTGAAGGAAGTAATTTATCAAAGCTCTTTAATCGACATGGTAAATAAAAATATTAGCACCATAAGTTTAATTGTATTAGGTTTTGCGATCGTGTTATTGGTAATCGCAATTGCGTTAATTAATAATACTATTCGACTCGCCATCTTCTCTCAGCGCTTCTTAATTAAAAGTATGCAACTGGTTGGCGCAACAAAAAACTTTATCAGAAAGCCATTTATTTTAGTGGCAGCACTTCATGGATTAATTGCCTCATTCATAGCAATTATTATCCTGTTAGGTATTTTATATTATGCACAAAAAGAAATTCCAGAAATCATTATTTTAAGAAATTATACCGATTTTGGAATTGTACTAGTGGCAATGGTAGCGATAGGAATTTTCATTACCGCAATCTCTACCTTATTTGCAGTAAGCAGATATTTACGTTTAAAAATTTACGACCTTTATAGATAATGGCAGAAAAAAATTCAGCTCCTGTAAAACAGGAACAAAAAATGGAAATGGTTTTTAATAAAAAAAACTACCAGTTGTTGATCATCAGCATTGCAATAGTAACTTTAGGCTTTATTTTAATGATTGGCAAAGAAGGTGACATTTATGACACCAGAAGAACCTTAATTGCACCGATGACCGTATTATTTGGTTTCGCTTTCGGTGTTTATGCCATTTTGAAGAAATAATAATCAATGAATTTCTTCCAAGCATTTATCCTTGCGCTTATTGAAGGGCTAACGGAGTTTTTACCTGTTTCGTC
>DATJDT010000420.1:0-11722 GCA_035497275.1 Pedobacter sp. | reverse complement strand
GATCTACTGCAGCAGGCGCCAAAAGAGCATTGAAATTAAATGTTGGTGGAGCTTTTCACTCACCTTTAATGGAACCAGCGAAAGTTGAATTGCAGAAAGCAATTGAAGAAACAAACGTTTTAGTACCTATTTGTCCTATTTACCAAAATGTAAATGCTAAACCAACTACGGATCCGCAAACTATCAAACAAAATCTAATTGCACAATTAACAGGTGCTGTTAGATGGACGCAAACTTCAATCAATATGGTGGCAGATGGTGCTACAGAATTTATAGAAGTTGGACCTGGAAATGTATTACAAGGCTTGGTGAAGAAAGTAAGTAGAGAAGTGCAAACAAGCAGCGCAACAGTTCTTTAAATAGGAACGTTTTACAGGATTATTTGTTACTTTTAAGCCTCAGCTAGCAGATTCTGCGTAATCTGCTAGCTGAGGCATTCTTTTTTGTAATTAAAATTCGTTAATTGTGAGTATAGGAGGTAAAATCAGGTTTTTGTTATTGATCTTTGGCATTTGTTGTATCACTACGGCAATATCTTTAGATCATGCTGTAACAAGAACGGATCTTTTAACGCATGAAGCTAATCAACTACAAAAAAATCTGGCGATAAAGGAAAAGACAGTCCAAAACTTTCTTACTGATCCTGCTCAGCTTAAAGCTGCTGAAAATTTTAATAGGAATGGAGAAGATGCCCTCAAGTTTATCGACGCATATCGGGATTTTGGCATCAATATTCTGGTTTTCAAAAATAATGTTCTTCAATTTTGGAGCTCCTCAAAAGTATTGCCCGTTGTTAGTAGGACTAAAGAAGGATATTCTTTTTTTGAATCAAAAAATGGCTATTATGAGCTGATAAAAAAGACCGTAAATAATTACACTTTTCTTTTCGTAATTAGCTTAAAGACACAATTTGTAATTGAAAACCAGTATTTAAAAAATCAAATAGTACCTGAGTTGTTTGCTAATAATAGCTTAGACTTAGCCGGGTTTACTGACAAGGAGACTAGAAATATTTTCAGTATAAATAAGGATTATTTATTTCAAGTTAAACTTAAAGATTCTTATACAGGCGGTATCTATACTAACATTCAATTATGGCTTTGGATTATTGGTTTATTAGCCATCTGTCTGTTCATTAATTCTTATTGTACCTGGTTGGTAAGTAAAGGATCTGTATTGGTAGGAGTTGTAGTTTTAGCGCTATTTTTTACCGCACTTCGCCTTTCTGACCTTAATTATGGATGGCTCAACCACCAATTCGATTTAGAAATCTTTAACCCTTCCATTTACGCACAAAGTGATTTCTTGCCCTCGCTAGGTGATTTCTTGTTAAATGTGTTTGCTATTACCTGGATTTCCCTATTTGCCTATACACACAGGAAGAAGTATGTTGTTCCTAATTGGGCCGCAGGAAACAAAATTATAGGCATCCTTTTTCATCTTGGGCTATTACTAGTTTTGGGTGGGATAGCTTTTTTAACGGATGAGGTATTTTTTGGCTTGATAGATAATTCGAAAATCAACTTTGATATTACTAATATTATCAATCTCAGCTTTATCAGCTTTATCTGTATTATTATCTTGTGTTTAGTTTGGTTTAATATTTTCTTAGCAGCTAATATATTTATCGAGCTAAGCAAGCAGTTTAATGTAACCAATAAAGAACGAGTAATTGTATTTGTAGGAAGCTTGTCTATCTATTTTATCTATAGGTTAATTGATAACTTCAACGTGTACTTTTTGGTATACGCGTTATTTATTTTTATTCTTTGCTGGAATAACTATATCCAAGGAAGAAGATTTTATATTGGGATTTACTCACTCCTATTCTTTTGTATGGCATTTTTAACTGCCCAAAAGTATATCAAGTACATTGATATTAAAGAGCGTTCGATTAGACAAGGAATTGCGCAGAAATTGATGGTAACTGATGAGCCTAAGGTAATCAGTTCAATTACAAGTTTTGAGAACAAAATTTCGAAGGATAGTTTGATTGTCGATTACTTCAAGCATCCAGAAAAAACACAGTCGCTTCAGGTTTATAACCACATTAATAAAAGTTACCTGGATGGCTATTTATCGCGTTTTGAATATAAGATATTTGAGTATAACAAGGCTGATTTGGCTTTTAAGAATGAAGACAGTACGCCATTAACGAAGTATAGGGCATTGGTTCGCAGGGGCTCTATAAAAATTGAAAACTCAGATTATTTCTATCGTATAAACGATACTTTTGGCTTCCAAAAATATTTTGGTATTATCCCAATTTCTGATGAGGAAAATCTTATTGGTTTTTTGGTGATAGAGCTTACCTCTCAGTCATACGATATCAATAGTCATTTCCCAGAGCTATTAATAGATGGAAAATTAAAAAGTGATGAAGATTATAGCCTTTATTCTTTCGCTTTTTATAAAGACCATAAGCTCTTCGGCCAGTCGGGCAAATATACTTATGAAACTATCACTAAGAGGTTTGATGGTCTGCTCGATAAAGTTATTTTTTGGAATGAACATAATCCAGATTATAACCATGCAATTTACAAGCAGGATAAGTCTAAGGTTATTGTGATTAGCAAGGAAAGAATGTCGTATACTATCCGACTAGCTACCTTGTCCTTTTTCTTTTTGGTGTTTATCATTTTTAGCGTTTTATTGTATTGTTTATTATGGCTATTTAACAACATAAATAATCAAAAATCGGGCTGGTTTAATGTAAATCGGTATTTAATGATCAATGCCAATAAAATTCTATATAAGACTCGAATTCAGGTTACCATTGTATTATCGGTAGTTGCAACCTTATTAATTGTAGGGTGGACCACCTTCTTTTATATTAAAAATGAGTATATGGGGCAACAGGAGGATGAAATTAGGGAAAAGATCAGAAAGGTTCAGTTGGCTTATGAAAGGGAGATTTTAAACAATGGTTTACGTAATGATGAAGAAGCACGTTATAAGTTTAACCAGTTTGCTGATGTAAATGCAGCGTATTTGAATTTATATGATGTAGATGGGGACATATATCTTACTTCTTTGCCAAAAATGTATGAGTATGGTATTTTGGGCCCTAAGATTGGTCCTAAAGCTATTATCAATATGCGGACTAATCAAAAATCGGAGTTTATCAATAGCGCCGAAAAAATTGGAACTTTCACTTATGCTGCAGGGTACGCCCCAATACGCAATGCGCAAAGCCAAACAATCGCCTATATTGGTTTGCCATATTATAGCAATGAAGCAGACTATCAGGAAAAAATAGGTTTATTCATTAACACTTTAATTAATATTTATGCCTTAGTTTTCGTGTTAATTGGAGTCTTAGCGGTTTTCTTAGCAGATCAAATCACACATCCACTCACTTTTATACAGGAGAGTTTTAAGAAAACTAAGTTGGGACAAACTAATCAGCCCATTGTATGGCATAGGCAGGATGAAATTGGCTCTATGATTAAGGAGTATAATAAAATGCTGACGGCCTTAGAGATGAGCGCAGTTAAATTGGCTAGGTCAGAACGGGAAAGTGCCTGGCGTGAAATGGCTAAACAAGTTGCTCACGAAATTAAAAACCCTTTAACACCATTGAAATTGGGTGTTCAGTTGTTAGAAAAGTCGTGGAAAGAAAAAGACCCTAATTTTGAAAAGAAATTCGCCACTTTTAATAAATCATTTATTGAGCAAATTGATAGTTTAGCAACCATTGCTTCTGAATTCTCTAATTTTGCGAAAATGCCAGATACTAAATTGGAAAATCTTAAACTAATTCCAGTAATAGAACAGGCCATTAGCGTCTTTAACTCAACAGAGCATATCGAAATTAGTATGACCAATCAAGTAAAGGAAGACTTGATTGTGCTTGGGGATAAAGATCAGTTATTGAGGACTTTCAATAATTTATTAAAAAATGCGATAGAAGCAACTGAAAGTAAGGTAAAAGGTGTGATTAGGATAAAGGTAGTAAATGATTACAAATTCGCCTTTGTTGAAGTGGAAGACAATGGTAAGGGTATTGAGGAGAGCCTTCAAAGTAAGATTTTTGTTCCCAATTTTACAACAAAATCTTCTGGTACTGGTTTAGGTTTAGCTTTTGTGAAACAGGCCATAGAAAATGCCGGTGGAAATATTCATTTTGTTTCGGTTCCTAATGCCGGAACAACGTTTTATTTAAGCTTTCCTTTAGCGGAAGTTTAGGAGCGCGAAGTAATTATTTAAGCGAAATCTGCGACTTTCCCATTTCGGATCCGTCACAATATAAGATGATAGCATAGATGCCTCTTAGGAACTCTTTCGGATTGGTCCAGTCCATGCTATAGGTGGTCTCATCATTATTATAAGAAATTTGCATTTTATTGCTAAACTGCATTTGTTGATTGTTACTCTCAAAAAAATCATTGTCATTAGCAATTAAGTTCCCTGCTGGATCAAAAACTCTTAAATAGATGGTTTTGAAACCCTTTTCTGCCAAATCATTGGCAGCCAGGGTAAAAGTTAAGCCTAACTTGTTGGCCGTGCTGGCTTTGGTCACTAATACAGACTTGCCATTACTTTTTACTTTATAGGCAGCAATGTTTATGCTACTTGTTTTAAGAGCTTCGCCAACTTTTACCTTCGCATTTAGGTTTTCATTTTGCCTTTCTAGCTCTTCAGCCTTTTGGGTAATCACCTGTGTGGTGCTTTTTAAACTATCGCGCTCAGATTTTAGATAGGAATTTTCTTTCTCAAGCCGCCCAATCTGGTCATTATAGTTTTTTACAAATTCTTTTAAAGCGGTAATCTGCTTTTGCGCCTCATCTAAGTCACCTTGCGTTAATTTCCCCTTTTGTAAAGCAAGTTTAAGGTCTGCAATCTTATCTCTTGCTAGCTTTTGTTCTTCGAGCAGTCTATCGCTAAGTGTAACGTTTAATGAGTTAACCTTATCTAGCTCGGCCTCAATTTTTTCTACCTCCAGGTTAAGCCTGTCCTTTTCAGTACTTACTGTTACAAATCGACTGCTCTGCTGTTTGTCTTTGAAATACAAATAGGCATTTATCCCTAAAAGGGCAGCAATAACGATGATTAAAAAATAGACTTTGTTCCGATCAACCTTATTAACAGGATCTTGTTCTTGCATATTTTGAATAGTTTTTATTGAGTAAATTTGGGCTCAATAATACAAATTTTGAAGCTTAATGCGCTCTTTTTGGAACGCTAACTTAATATAAAAAAGTGATAAGTGTAAAAAATGTAGCACTTTTGTATCAAATTTTTAAAAACCTCGTTAAATAGTAACGCTCAATCTGAATGCAATTGTACGTTTACCAAAAACCTTTTAAGCTCCTACATAGAATAATGACCAAAAGTATTTTTCTCACGTTTTTAATTTCACTTACCGTTTCCACTTTTACTTTTTGCCAGCATAAAGAAGCAATACCGCCAAAGCGTGAGTTTAGGGGAGTTTGGGTTGCCACGGTTACCAATATCGACTGGCCATCGAGGCCAGGTTTGTCTGTTGATCAACAAAAACAAGAGTTAATAGGGATTTTAGAGCAGCATAAACAAACCGGATTAAATGCTGTTATGCTTCAGATAAGGCCAACTGCCGATGCATTTTATGCGAAGTCAAGAGAGCTTTGGAGTCATTGGCTCATGGGAACGCAAGGCTTAGCTCCAGCACCCGGTTATGATCCACTAGCATTTGCCATTAAAGAAGCTCATTTTAGAGGGATGGAGCTGCATGCCTGGTTTAACCCATATAGAGCAACAATGAGCGCTCGTGCTATCACCAGTCCAGAGCATATTACCAAAAAAAGACCAGAACTATTTTATACGTATGGCGGTCAAAAGTTGTTTGATCCAGGCTTGCCTGAAGTAAGAGAGTATATCGTTCAAGTAATCTTAGATGTTGTTAAAGAATATGACATAGATGGAGTTCATTTTGACGATTATTTTTATCCTTATCGAATAGCTGGACAAAAAATTACTGATCAAGCCACCTTTGTGAAATACCCTAATGGATTTACAAATATTGATGATTGGCGTAGAAATAATGTTGACCTTTTAGTGAAAATGGTTAATGATAGTGTGCATCATTATAAGAAATACCTCAAATTTGGTGTGAGCCCTTTCGGTATTTGGAAAAATTATCGAGAAGATACACTAGGCTCAAAGACCAACGGCTTATCAAACTACCACGAATTATATGCTGATTCAAGGAAATGGATTAAAGAAGGTTGGGTAGATTATATCAATCCGCAGATCTATTTTACTTTTAGCAGGGCAGTAGCGCCTTTCGGAGTGTTATTAGATTGGTGGGGCAACAATACTTTTGGTAGGCATTTATATATCGGGCAAGCTGCTTATTTGATTCATAGTCCGTATGCTAAAGGAGAGGCTGCTTGGGGAGTTTATAGCGAAATTCCAAATCAAATTAGAAGGATAAGAGAGAATGGAAGAGCACAGGGAAGTGTCTTTTTTAGCTCAAAGTCTTTGTCGACCGTAGGAAAAAGTCTAGCAGATTCATTAAAAAGAGATTTCTATAAATATCCGGCATTGCCGCCTCTAATGCCATGGTTAGATGAAATCGTGCCAAACAAACCTCAAGATTTTACAGCAGAAGCTCAAAATGATGGTATTCATTTAAAGTGGGTTAAGCCCTTAAAGGCAGAAGATGGAGAAACAGCTTATGGTTATGTAATTTACCGTTTTGAGGAAGGTGAAAAACCAAATATCGTTAACCCCAAAAATATTATAAAGATATCTTTTGAAGATTATCCATTTTACTTAGATACAACCGTGGAAAAAGGGAAAAGGTACACCTATATTGTCACGGCATTAGACCGATTAAAGAATGAGAGTGAAGCGAGTATTTCAGTTGGGGTAATGTCGAAGTAGGAATTTATGTGCTTATGTAATTAGTTCTTTAGTTTTCAATTTCTTTAAATAATAGTCTATTTGTAAGTCGGTCATTCCATAAATCGGTGCAAGCTCCCAAAACTTAGCATAGATTTCTGCCTTATTGCTTAGCCCTGAGTTTATAATTTTTAAGAGGAGCTCTTCAATATAGTTTAAGCCAGTTGCTGGAAATCGTAAAATATGTGCTTCAAGTGCAGGCTTAAGCAGGCAAAGGTTACCAAACTCAGTCGTCAATAATTTCGCTAATCGGGGGATGTCGTTGGCAACATATAAATTCCATGCATTTTTTGCAAAATCTAGGTCTCTTTGTGTCAATGTTACTTTTGAGGCTTCTAAACTTTTTAGTTGAGCAGGATTTAATTCTCCTAAACCTCTAAAATTTGGTAAACCCTCAAAATGATCAGGGCAAATTAGAAAGATAGGTTTTCCATCGCTTTTTTCAGCCAATAACTTTAACACATAGATAAGGTTAATTTGGCAAACTAAGTCGAATTCGAACCAAAGGGTGGTGGACTGGTATTTAGAAAGATCTTCTAACTTCGCTACCTCGTTGATCACTAATTGCTGATAGTCGGATTCATTTGCAGCAAAATGTTCCTTCATCCATGGCGAGCGGATCGACCATAGGTTAGTGTTAGAAACCGGGCCTTCGGATAAAATTTCTCTCCAAATTAAAATGTCGCCTGCAATGCCTGTTTGTTTAAAGACTAAAGCAGTAGAATCACCATTTAAAATGTGGAGTTTTTTCATTTTCTGAGAGGAGAAAAAAGGGATAGCAAATGAAAATGTCATTTACTATCCCAGTGATAACTATTTTTCTGGAACTAACACCAAACGGATGTAATTTTCTCCATTGAGGTACTGTTGCGCAGCGGCTTTGCTACTGCCTACAGTGACAGTGTTTAACCTGTCTTTAGTGCTTAAAATCATGTTAATATCATCACCATATTTTAAACGAGTACTTAAATAACCTAACCAATAACCATTGTTACGTAAACTAAGCTCTTCTTGTCTCTGTTCTTCTGATTTGAATTTTTTAATGTCCTCTTCCGTTGCGCCATTTTGCTTAAATGAGTTTACTTCATCTAATGCTGCACTGATCAATTTTTCGACATTCGCTTTTGCACAGTTAAAAGAAATGGTGAAATAATAATGTCCAACAGGATATTTTTCTACGCTTAAACCAACATTCGGACTATAAACGCCACTTTCTTTCTCGCGTAAACGTTCTAAGATCTTAATTTCTAACGCACTCTTCAATGCGTCTAGTTGAATGTTATTTTCTGCATTGTAGACAAAATCTCCGTGCAAAAACAATTGTACTGTTGCTTTGTCCTCAATACCTTTAGCCACAGTTTTACTTACTTTTCCTTTTGGCGGATAAATACCATTGTCTACAAAGTTTTCATTTCTGTTTAGCGCTGGTAAGCTTGCTATATATGTGGCAATAAGGGGCTTGATTTTTTCGATGTCAAAATTCCCTACAAAAACAAAGGTCTGACCACTTGCATCTGCAAAACGATCTTTATAAAAGGCATACGCTTTGTCTAAATTGATTTTGTCAAGATCGCTCAAGGTAGTTGGCATCGCACGTTTGTGGTAATTCGATAAAACGGCTTGTACAGTATCATTATAAACGCTCGTTGGACTAGCATCTTTATTTGCCAGCATCGCCTTCATGTCACTTATGGACTTATTAAAGATTTCAGCATCTTTACGAGGGTTTGTTGCATAAGCATAAATCAGTTGAAATGCAGTCTCTAAATCTTTTGGTGCAGCACTTCCTGAAAATCCTTGATAGTCATTGCTAATGTAAGATCCTGCACTTGCAGTATTACCTGCCAAGTATTTAGCAAGCTGAGTTGGGTTAAAGTCACCAACCCCACTTTGTGCAATTAAACTCGCATTGTCAGCAGATAAGAAATCGTCATTACTCGCCAATGAAGAGCCTCCTTTAGCAAATGATGTAAAAATAATCTGATCGTTTTTAAAATCTGTAGGTTTTAAAACAACTTTAACACCATTGCTTAAACTCAGTGTAGTAATTCCTATTTTATCATTTTTAACCTCACTAACAATCTTGCCCGCAGTAGGGATTGTTGCAACTAATGGTTTGTTAACCCTGTTATCTACGTAGGCTACTACATCTTTTCCAGCAGTTTGAATGGCACTTAATAATTCTGCAGTTGTAGGTAGGTTAGCTTTTTCTTTCTCTGGAGCTTGAACTACAATTACCTGATTGATTTTAGTGATGAACGTTTTAGCTACCGCATTAACTTCTGAGAGACTAATGTTCTCTAGGTCTTTTTTTGTTAACTCATATGAATACTCGATTGAAGGCATGCTCGTTCCTTCTAAGAAGTTATTTAAATATTTTTGCACAAAAGAGGCTGATGCAGTTTTGTCTTTTTCTTTTAAACGTTTCTCATTACTTGCTGTAACATTCTTTTTGGCAGCCTCTAATTCAGATGCCAAGAAGCCATATTTGCTCATCCGTTCTGCTTCAGCAACAGCTGCTGTTATTGCATTCTTGATGCCTGAGCCATCTTTTGAAACAGCAGCGATCGTAAATGCATCATAACCCCAAACTAATCCTCCTTGATATGGTCCATAAGTACCTTGTGCAAATAAGAAGGGCGCACCTGCCTTTTGTGTAAGCTCTTGGATACGAGCAGCGAACATGCTGTTGATCATGTTGTTGATCATACTCCTTCTATAATCGGCAGTTGTTTTTAAAGGAGTGCTTTTCTGACGGTAAATAACTTGCGCTACGTTATATGGCTGTTCTGCGTCTGTTACAATTTTAACCATTGGTTGCACATTATCTGGCATTGTATAATTAACCCTTGGTTTTGATACTTTTGGATTTGTTAGACCTGAAAAATTTTCAATGATTAATTTTTCAACTTGCACTACATCGAAATCTCCAACCGCAATAATTGTTTGGAGGTTTGGACGATACCAATCCGCATAAAACGAACGGATTTTATCATGCGTGAAACTATTTAGGATCTCAACTTTTCCAATTGGAATTCGGTCTGCATATCTCGAATTTGCCAATAAAAGCGGAAGTAATTGATTGCTCATTCTTTGTTGGGCATTTTTTCCGCGTTGGCGATCTTCCTCTACAATGATGCCTCTTTCACCATCAATATCTGCGGCGTTCATGCTTACCTTGCCAGCCCAATTTGCCAATATTTTAAAACCTGTTTTAAACACAGCGATACTATCTGTTGGTATTGGTAATTGAAAAACTGTTTGGTTAAATCCGGTGTAAGCGTTTAAATCGGCACCAAAACGTACACCCGCTTTTTGTAAATAATTAACAATTTCATTTTTCGGGAAATCTTTAGTGCCATTAAATGCCATGTGCTCCGTAAAGTGGGCTAAGCCCTGTTGAGCATCATTTTCCATTAAGGAGCCTACACGGGTAGCTAAATATAATTCTGCTCTATTTTTAGGCTCTATATTTTTTTTAATATAGTAGACTAAGCCATTTGGAAGCTTGCCAATTTTTACACTTGGATCTGAAGGTATGAGTGTAGCTGTATTTGCTTTGCTTACAGTTTTTGTGGCCGTTTTGGGTAGATTAGCCTTCTGTTGAGCAAATAGCGGTTGAGAGAATAGGATTGTCGCCAACCCCAAAGTTAAGATGTGTTGTTTCATAAATATTTGATTTTTCTAATAAGTTAGATGCGTTAGCAACTAATTTGTTTCAAAACTACTAAGTTAAACCTTAATAATGATGTTCTTTTTATACATCGCCCAAAGAATTACATAGAAGAAAAGGACAACAAAAATAGCGTAAGCCAATGACGCATTTATGGGAGAAAAATAGGGTGTAAAATATGTTTGATTGAACCAGCTTAATGCCCCAATTTGGTCGCCATTTTCTTGTTTAATCTTGATCATATTTAAGAGGCGTGGCATTAATCCGGACACAAAAAAAACTGTAATTGCATTTACGCCATAAACTACAAATGGTTTGGTAAATCGGTTGTAGTTATTAGCATCAATAATCCAATAAGAAAAAGCCAAAATAATGGTAGCAAGTCCGCCGGTATAAAGCACATAAGAACTTGTCCAAAGTGCTTTATTAATCGGGAATTCTAAATCCCAAAGTAGTCCGAGCAGCACCGCCGCTACTCCTGTTGAGAATAACCAAGCCATTTTTGTTCCAACTTCAACATCCTTTCTTCTGAGATAAACACCAACTAAAACGCCAAATAATCCAGTCGCAATAGCAGGTAGCGTACTTAAAATTCCTTCAGGATCCCAAGTTTTGGCAGATTTCCATAAATGTGCTTCTGTTAAAATGGTTCTATCCAACCAAGCACCTAAATTGGTTTCTTTTTCTAAGTTGGCATAGCCTACACCTGGTACTGGAACAAACGTCATTAAAAGCCAATAACCAAATAAGATAATGATGATGGTTCTAAAAATGTTTTTTGTAGAGAGTTTTAAGAATATAACTGCAGAAATAAAGAAAACAACTGCTATTCGTTGTAAAACCCCCGGGATACGAACATGCTGTAATGAATCCACAAAATTGAAATCCTTAAAATTTCGAGGGAAGAAAGCAAGAATGAAGCCCAATCCGAATAAAATGAGCGCTCTCTTTAGCGCTTTAAGGATGGTTTTTGTATGGCTTGAGCGATCTTCTTTTTTGTTTCCCAATGCGTAAGCGATCGATACGCCTACAATGAACAAGAAAAAAGGGAAAACTAAGTCGGTTGGTGTACAGCCATTCCACTCTGCATGTTCAAGTGGAGCATAAATATGACCCCAACTTCCTGGGTTGTTAACTAAGATCATTGCTGCGACGGTAAAGCCA
>DATJDT010000419.1:0-5041 GCA_035497275.1 Pedobacter sp. | reverse complement strand
CTCATAGCGACCACTATATAATTCTTCCTCTGTTTTGCCAATCTTCCAGAAAGAAGATGGGAAACCCCAGGTAGTAAACGGATATTTGGTTTGATCCCCTTGTCCGTGCCGCGATTTGGTTAAACCAACAAATAAGCTTGTTTGAACTTGTAATGACTTACTTGGATTTACCTGGAGAAATAAACTCGGTGTAATCCTGGTAAAATCATATCCTTTCATTACACCTTCTTCAGTGAAACGGTTAAATGAGAAGCGATAAGAGAATTTTTCTGTCGCAGCAGCAATACTTGCATCGGCATTGGTAATTAAACCTGTTTGAAGGAATAAGCCTTGCCAATCGGTGTTATTGTTGAACGCGCTATTTAAGCTATCTGTTAGCATCATATTAAGGTTTCCCAACTGAGGATAACTGCCATTTCCAGCGTACAAAAGATCCATTTTTAAGCGTCTTTCAGAAGCTCCAGTTTGGATTGGTTTTAAAGCAGGTTTATTCGCAACGCCGAAATAGGTTGCAACTCTGATTTGAGGAGGGGCACCTATGACTGCTCTTTTTGTTTTTACCAAAATTACCCCGTTTGATGCGCGGGCTCCATAAACCGCTGCCGCAGAAGCATCCTTTAATACATCAACAGATTCGATATCATTTGGATTAATCGCTTGTAATGGGTTACTACCGTAGGCAGAACTGATATCATTTACATCATAGATAACTCCATCTATTACATATAAGGGCGAAGAGCTTTGTCCTAAAACTACGCTGGTAGCTCCTCTAATGTTTACGATGTTGTTTCCTCCGGGCTCGCCTGATGTGCTCAATACTGTTAATCCAGCTACACGTCCTTGCAACATTGAGTCGAAAGTAGAGTAGGGGGTGTTTTCAAAATCTTTACCCTTAACGGAAGAAATTGCCCCTGCAGTTTTCTTTCGTTGGATGTTTTGGTAGCCAATCAGGACTACTTCGTTTAAGGATTTGGTGTCTTCATCCAACGTAATGTTTAGGGTAGTTTTTCCATCTACTGCAACCTCTTTTGCCATAAAACCTACCATGGTTAAGTTTAATATGGAGGGAGCATCGGCTTTCAGTGTCAAGGTAAATTTCCCATTTTCATCTGTGGAAATTCCATTTTTAGTGCTTTTCTGCATTACGGTAGCTCCGGGAACGGGGAGACCGTTGATGTCTTTTACAGTACCAGTGATCTTGGTTTGTGCATACACTTGCCACGGAATGAGCAGCATCGCAATTATTCCAAATAATCTGCTTAATGAAAGTTTAAATTTTAGGTTCATAGTTCTTGGTTAGGGTTAAATTAATAAATGTCAAATTAACATTTATTAAATTTAGAACACCTTAAGCCTTAGATTTATGAATATTTTGCCTTTTAGTAATCATTTTTTAACCCGATATAATAACAGGAAAATTAATTACAAAACGATTTTGGCAAAAATAATGGTGGTTAACCTATGAGATTACCGGGATTGGGTATAAAATTAAGGAATGCTTGAAAATTAGCTTCATATTTATCTTCATCTAGCTTATAATAAAAGGCTCCTTTTTTTGAATTTGATTTATCTTTTTCATCAAGTTTAATAAGTAGCTTACTGGAGCTGATTTTCCTAATTAGGTTTCGGTTATCGATGGTGGTGCCATACACTTGTTCATACAACTTTTGAAGTTGTGGGATGGTAAATTTTTTCGGTAAGAGTTCAAATAAAATAGGATGTATTGCAGCTTTATATCTTATTTTCCTTTTTGCTTCATCCACCATTTTATCGTGATCGAAAATAAGCTTGGGTAGCTCATTGAGTAAAAACCATTCAGGGTGGTATTGATCATTGATTTGCATTTTGTATTTATTGATATCAATGAGTGCGAAATAGGCAACAGAGAGTGTTCTTTCAATAGGATCACGATCGGGCATGCCATAGGCTTTTAACTGTTCGAGATAAACATCCTTTAAACCTGTTAATTGATACAATATTCGTTCTGCGGCTTCGTATAAATTCTCATTTCCCCCCATAAATCCCCCCATTAAACTCCATTCATCCTTTCTGGGTTGGAAGCCTCTTTTAATCAGTAATAATTTTAAATTTTCGCCATCATAACCAAATATGATACAGTCTACTGCAACAAGGATGCGTGTTTGATCGGTATATAGTGTCATTGTGTGTTTTGTGTAGTCAAGATAGTAGTTTTTGCACATAAAAAAGGCAACCACTTTGACAAATCTTTAATTTGCCGAAATGATTGCCTTAGTTGGTTAAATAATGATACTATTTTTTAGTTACATCTGTTAATTTAACTTCAATAACATAGGTGCCTTCCAGTTTTAATTGAAATTCAAAACGAGGATTTGCCGAGTAGAGCCCTGGAGCCATCCCGTCAATGTTTGCAAATTGGCTCGGTATACGATAATACATTAAAAATCCCCAGTCTGTTGCTGGCGTTACATATCTTGCCAATGGGAATGGTGCAACTTCAAAATCGCAGATCATTGCGGTATCGGTAATGATTACCGGGTTAAACTTTGCGTAGTTTTCGAAGATTGGACGGTCACCACGTTTAATAATTTGACCAGCTTTCGGGTTAAAAGCTACGCCGTTTTTATCTACAATTTTTAAGATCGCACGAGCACCATTATTAGAGATTTTTCTAGCAGTTACTTTTGGTGCTTTCATATCAAGGGTTGAGCCTGTAACGTCGTGAAATCCGGCGCCGCCAGTTGAGTTAACTACAAATAAATCTTCTCCAATCGGATCAACTACATTGATGCTGGCCAATGAAGGAAATATCCTGGTGCCAGTAGGGTTGGTCATCTCTACATCAAATACGTATTTACCTAATGGAAGGTTTGCCGAAGCTTTGTTAAAAGTTAGCTGTCCACTTTGTTCATTAAAGTACATTGGGAACTTCTTTTGCAATTCTCTTTTCTTATTTAACAAAGCAACGGTTGTATCAGTTGCTATATTGAACGATTCACCAGTTTTAAATACCAATACTTCATATTCAGTGGTAAATTCTTTTGGTGCCGGAGTTCCATCTTCTTTTCTAAGATTAAGCATCTTAAAAGTAAACGGTGGGGTAGACCCGTCGGCATTTATCCGATCAGATTGCGTTAAGATTAAGCCTCTTTTTGCAAGGATATCGTTGTTTTTATATCGGATTGCAGTACTTTGAAAGCCGTTATCAATTTTTTTACACGCTGCTATGCCAATTAAAAGGATAGCGACTAATATATATTTAGTTTTCATTGTATAATTTTTTTTAAATGTGCTAAACATCCCTTATCCTCCAGTTGATTCTGCATTGAAAAACAAGCGATGGTTACCGTCAAGAACATGGATAACACCTGTTTTGGTAATAATTCCCGAAGTCTGACAATCTACTGCTTTATCTTTTTGATTTTGTGGGATTGTAGCTTGATCGGGTTCTTTATCATCTCTGGTTCCTATTACTTTGGTGTAGGTCACATAGTCTATAAAGCTTACATAGTTGCTATATGAATATGACCGTCTAAATTTGATCATAAACTTTACGTTTGGAATAGCGCCCAATGAACTGTCGTACAATACACCTGCTAAGGTAATTTTATCTCTGCCTATTGCACCTGGGAACATATAAGTTTTCATTGAATCTTGTAGTTCCTTTACATTTAAATCCTGAATAGTAAATTTGATGTTCTCATTACCTACCTCAACAGATTTTTTGTATTTTTTTGCAGCTACATAATCTGCAACACCATAATTGGTTGTTGCAAAAAATGTGATGTTTCCGTTTACAGCATCTTTTAAACCAGCTTTGTCAATTACCTTTACTAATGAGTCGAACTTCTTGTTCGATTTAAGGTAATCGTAAGTGGTCATATCTACGTAAGCATTACTTTTGCCGCCGTCATTTTTGTAATCATCTTTTTTGCAGGCAAGCAGTATCGTAAGTGCAAAAAGTATACAAATGGTGATTTTATGTTTCATAATTAATTTCTCTTAGATTAAACTTTACCTAACCAATAACTGGTTTGTTTTAAATTTGGATTCTCTCTGAATAACGCTGGATCAACTGGCCAGTAAAAGCCTTGGCGTTTAAATCTATCTTCACTCAACCAATCAATGAAATATTCGTAGGTTCTTGTTCTGAGTAAATCGTAAAAGAGATGTCCTTCTAAAAACATTTCCTTTCCACGTTCAAGCATGTATTCATACATCACATCGTCTTTGCTCCATCCTGCTGGGATTTGTGCTTGTGGTGAGGCTCCATTTCTTTTTCTGAAAGCATTGATAATATTAGTTGCTGTTACAGGATCATTTTTATATAGTGCAATTTCAGCCTTTAATAACATCATATCACTTAATCTAAAGATAATCATGTTATTGCTGAGCACGGCGTCTAGACGCTGGCCAGGATTGCGATAAATCACATTTGAATATTTTATCAGCATTGGCTTATCAGTTTCAACAAGGTCAAAGTTCTTTTTGAACCTTACATCGCCTTTGTCCAAAGGTGCTACCCAATTCCACTGGGTGCCATCCCATACCCACTGGCCACCTAAACCAAAATGATTATCTAGATAGCTTTTTAGTACGAAATTGCGCGGATTGTTTCCATAACCGTTCACATACGAGCCATTTAAGAAGCGAGTTCCAATGCTAGAATTTGACCCCTCTAAAGTATTATCACTCATGTTGATTTCGAAAATACCTTCACTCGAGCGACCAATAAATGTATTGTAATATTTGGATGTATCAGTTTGACTATAACCACCACGACTAATGATCGCATTAATAGTTGTGTCTGCGCTATTTACATCGGCCATAATAGGGTTATTACTACTTACATCTGTCATGGTAGCTCTCCAAAGATATAAGTGAGCCAATAGGGCATATACAGATCCTTTGTTAGCTGTAACTTTTGCATCTCCGGTATTCTCATAGGTCCAGCTTAATAAGCTTGCTGCCTTGTGGCAATCATCTTCAATTTGCTTCATTACCACTGCTCTAGGAGAACGGCCCAATTGAGGTGCACTGATTGGATCTTCATAAGCTTCTG
>DATJDT010000418.1:0-2859 GCA_035497275.1 Pedobacter sp. | reverse complement strand
ATAATGGATGCTTATCGGGTATTTCTCTAGCTGGAGATCGTTTCTTTTATCCAAACCCCTTAGCAAGCGAAGGGGCCAATAGAAAGGAATGGTTTGGTACCGCTTGCTGTCCTTCAAATATAGCTCGGTTACTGGCATCGGTTGGTGGCTATATCTATGCACAAGAACAAAATAAGGTTTGGGTTAACTTATATATAGGAAGTAGCACAAAAATTAAATTAGCCAACACAGCAGTCGACATTTCTCAAAGCGATACCTTTCTACAAGATGGCCACGTTAAACTGAATATTAATCCTAAAAAGGAGAGCAAATTTGAAATAAGCTTGCGTCTTCCTGGCTGGGCAGCCCAAGCTGCAACAGACGGAGATCTGTATGTTGCCGAAAACTTTGTTTCTCCTAAAATACAGCTCTCGGTAAATGGCAAGCCTATGAAATATACCTTGGAAAACGGTTATGTTAACATTGAAAAAGTATGGAAGAAGGGTGATGTAGTTGATTTTTCATTACCAATGAATATTTTACGCATGAAAGCAAATGACCTTGTAGTAGCCGACATGGGAAGAATCGCTTTACAAAGAGGACCGTTTGTATATTGCTTAGAAGGCATAGACAATCAAGAACCAACTTGGACAATAGCGAATAAAGCCACTTTAACCCCTGTTTACGAACCTAATTCATTTAATGGGATTGCTACCATTACAGTAAAAGACCCTGTAAACCCCAATGCCACATTAAAAGCAATACCTTACTTTACTTGGGCAAACAGGGGTAAAAGTAAAATGGAAGTATGGGTTAAAAAAGGAGACTAATCCTTAATCTACTCTCTCTCCAACTTGTTGTCTCCACATGGCAAAGTACAGGCCTTTTTCCGCTAATAATTCGGCGTGCTTCCCTTGTTCGATAATGTTACCCTTCTCTAAAACATAAATCCGATCGGCATGACGAATAGTAGATAGCCTGTGCGCAATTAAAATAGTAATCTGGCTAGAGAGCTCAGATACATCGCGTATTGTTGTTGTAATCTCTTCTTCTGTTAATGAATCCAAAGAAGATGTTGCTTCATCAAACACTAAAATATCTGGATTGCGCAATAACGCTCTTGCAATGGATAGACGTTGTTTTTCTCCTCCCGACACTTTTACTCCTCCTTCTCCAATTACGGTGTCCAATCCTTTATCAGCACGCGCTAAAAGGTTTTGACAAGCAGCTTGGTGTAACACCCGCATACAATCTTCATCGCTGGCTCCTGGTTTAACAAATTGCAAGTTCTCTCTAATTGTACCTGAGAACAATTGCGTATCTTGTGTTACAAAACCGATTTTCTCCCGCAATAAATTTAAGTCAATATCCTTTCCTGAAATCTGATTATACGACACTTTTCCTTCTACCGGTTGATATAATCCAACTAGCAACTTCACTAAGGTTGTTTTTCCTGAGCCAGAAGGACCAACAAAAGCTATTGTCTCGCCCTCTTTCGCATTAAAATAAATGTTATTCAGAGCATTATTTTTACCAGACAAATGTCTGAAGCTTACATTTTCGAAAGATAAGGCATTGATCTTCTGTACAGAAACTGGGTTTAGCGGCTTCTGTTCAACTGGTGTACTTAAGATTTTTTTAAAATTACCCAACGAAACTTCTGCTTCTCTCCACGCTAAAATTACCGTTCCAATTTCTTGCAGGGGTCCGAATAAAAAGAAAGAATAAAACAAAAAGGAGAGATATTGCCCTGGTGTAATGTTATTTTCAAAAATTAGCATTAGCAATACCACAATCATCGTACTTCGCACTAAATTCACCGTGGTACCCTGCACAAAGCTCATGCTTCGAACGTATTTTACCTTTTTTAACTCTAGCCCTAAAATCTTATAGGTTGTGTTATTCAAACGTCCTATCTCTTGATCTGCTAATCCCAAACTCTTTACTAACTCAATATTACGAAGTGATTCTGTTGTTGAACCAGCTAAAGCGGTAGTTTCTGAGATGATAGACCGCTGTATGGCCTTAATTTTTCTACTCAAGAACCAACTGATGAAACTAATAATTGGAATAGACGCAGCGTAAACCAGCGTTACTTTATAACTGATGGAAAGTGAGTAAACAATCACGAACAGCAAGCCGATAAAGCTAATAAATAGGATACTGATAAATGAGGTAATAAACTTTTCGCTATCTGTTCTAACCTTTTGCAGAATAGACAAAGTTTCTCCACTTCTTTGATCCTCAAATACTTGATAAGGAAGTTCAAGGGAATGTTTTAAACCATCTGCATACATTTTAGCGCCAACCTTTTGGATGATAATGCTGGTAAAATAATCCTGAAAGTTCTTAGCAATCCTCGACACCATGGCCACTCCGATTGCATAGCCAATTAATTCGAGTACTCCCCTAATATAAGCTCCCTTATCTGATTGATACAGGTTAGCTTTTGTAATATATCTATCCATTAATTTTCCTGTAATTGCGGGATCCATTAATGAAAATCCGATGTTCATAGCGGCCAAGAATAGCGCCAATGCTACAATCCACTTATGTGCTTTTAAATATTGGAGAAGTAATTTCATCTTTATTTTGTTTGGGGTTCAAAAATAAACAAAGGGAATGAAGCTTAGCAACATTCCCTTTGTTTATTGTATTACTTTGACAATCTTTAAAAGATTATCAAAGTGGTCTAAATGGTCATGATATCTTTTTCTTTTACCTCAGCGTGCTTATCAACTTTTAAGATATAAGCGTCGGTAATTTTTTGCACTTCAGCTTCTCCGGTCTTAATCTCATCATCAGAAACACTTTCACCTTTTAATTTTTGAATTTTGGTGTTGGCATCTTTACGGATATTTCTAACGGTAATTCTTCCAC
>DATJDT010000417.1:0-4848 GCA_035497275.1 Pedobacter sp. | reverse complement strand
ATTAGATTGCTTCGTGCCTCGCAATGACGGAACCCAACGAGGTTAGTTATTTTATCGCCTTTTCTAGCGCGCTTGCCCCACCAACAACAGGTAAAGTAAGGGTTGTGCCATTTAGATCTATGGTAATTTCGGTTCCGGCTTTAGGCCAAAGGGTAAATTCCTTATCACTTGAGAAAATCATTAAGGCAATTTGCTTACCCGCCGGGATAATTTGATCATCAGGCTGAAGGTTGAATTTCAATTCTACAAATTTACCAGGTACTAATGGTGCGCTTTTGGTTAACGATTTGCTGTTTTGCGGGTCTGCCCAACCTCGTGTAATCACATTATCCATTAATTTTACGCCAGTACCTTCGCTCCATGGTAAAGCAACCAACCACACCGAAAAATTAGCTGCAGGTTTACTACTTGCCAACTTAACGGTAACTTGAGCCAGACCTGATAAATGAACAGCTTCTTTTAATATCGGAGTAGCATACAACAAACGGTTCGCTGATTTTTCGGCTTTAGCTAAATCTTTTCCAGCAAAAGAAACATCATCAATCAATTTCTCTGAGGCTTGTGTGCCTGGCTTAGTGGCTGAAAGATTTCCATGTGAGTTACCTCCGGCTTCAAGATATAATTTTACGTCGCTAGCAGCTGGATTTGGATAATCTGCATAAGGTGTTGGATTTGCATTCGTCTCGTTTTCCCTAACAATCCAAGCCTTCGGCTCTTTCTCAACCCCATTTTCAATACCAAATAGATAACGCGTAAACCATCTATTCATCATTTTTAGGGGTGGTGGCCCACCATGTCCACCTTGGTGATAATAAATCTGTACTGGCAAACCTTTCGCTTCAGCTGCTTTATATATTCTGTAGCTATGTTCTGGCATTACGTTCCAATCGTTAAATCCATGAGACATCAGTAAAGCGGCTTTCATAGGTTTCATGGCGTTTAGATAATCTCTTCCTGCCCAAAAACTATTGTAATCGCCTGTTACACGATCCATCCCTTTTGCCATTTCACCATCTCTTATCGTTTTATTGCTATAAGCCCTCTTGTCTTCCGCACCGCTATGGATAAAATCATATAAAACATCTACGTCTTCACCTAAATATCCTCCAGGGTTTCTAATTAAACCGTTTGAACGGTAATAGTGATAATAAGACGTATTTGGTGCAACAGGAATAATCGCTTTTAATCCTTCCACGCCAGTTGTTGCTGCAGCAACTGGAAGTGTACCGTTGTACGAAGTCCCAGTCATCCCTACACTTCCCGTACTCCAATAGGCTTTTACTTTTTCATTTCCATCAGGTGTTGTATAACCATTGTCTTTTCCCGAAAGCCACTCGATAACAGCTTTTGGGGCAAGCGATTCGTTAATTCCCCCTACCGTAGGTGATCCTTGAGAAAGACCGGTTCCCGGGGATGAGGAATGTACAATAATATAGCCTCTTTTAACCCATTCTCTAATTAAAGAATTCGAGATAATTGGTCGGTTACCAGTACGTTTTACATCTGGATGTATCCTTGCAACTGGTGGTTTCTCGCCAACTTCATGTTTCACATCCCAAAAAGTTCCGGGCGCTGTACCAGCCGTTCCAGCATAATATGGACTCGTTTCATAAATAATGGGCAGTTTTAATCCTTCTGTTTCTGTTTGAAAAGGTCGTGTAACATCCACATGCATACGATCTAGTTTGCCATCCCCATCGGTATCAAACGTGGTTTCAACCCAAAGATCCTGGCGAAGCCATTTGTCGGGCGTATCAAATGCGGGCACAATTTGGGCTTCCCCATCTTTAAATACAGGCTTTGCCTTTTCTTGGGCAAAGGCCGAAGATGTAGCATAAACAATTAAGAGCGAAAAGCAAAATGCCTTTCTACTCCTTAAGTTAAGATTTATCATGTTTTTGAGTTTGGTTCGTAGTGCTAAAAATTAATAAAGATTATTTTTTAAATATAAAAAATCCCTTCCTATTAATTTATGGGAAGGGATTTTCTATCTTAATTTTTACCTGCGCTACATTACTATTGGTATTGGATATATAGTGGTCGCGGTTTCAACTTCAATAATTCTTCTGGTGTCATTAAACGATTGGGCGCTTTTTTTAAGTCGTTTTTATAAAATAATTTAAAGCCCGTAAATTGTACTGGCTCGCCATAAATAAAGTGACGATAGGTACCTAATTTTAAATCAGGTTCTCCCCAGCCATCCATGTGCATTACAATTTGAACCTCTGGTCTTAATTTAATCTGCGCACTGTTTGTTACCATCTTTTTAGTAAAACGATGAACTACAAAAACTTTAGGAGGCAGATTATACTTTTTGATCATATCTGCTAAATACCCAGACACATAATTAATATCGGCAGCATCGTAAGTTCCAATTTTTTTGCCCGGTAATGAACCGTCTTTCATAGAGAACTCCGGATCAATACCTAAATGAACTTGAGGCATTTGAAGATATTTCTCAATATGGGGTAACTCAGCTTTAATATTGCTTAAAGCCACTTGTAGGTCTAAAAATACAATGGTATTAGGGTGCATTTTAGCAATTTTTAAAACAGAATCAATCTGCTTATTTCCCATACGGTTGATATATTTTCCATCTTTTCCGGCCGTGCCACTTGCAACAGCTGCGATGTAATGTAAGCCAACTTGAACTGGAGTGGTAGGATCTGCCTTTTCCCAATGTTTAACTTCTGCATTTAAACGCTTCCACATTTCCTTAGGCGCATATTCGCCAAGTGCACCCATTTTTTTTGAATGGAGATTTCCATAATAAACCACGATGCGTTTAAACGGTAGGATAGCACCATCAATTGGATAAGGCTGGTTTTTAACTGGCCATTTACCCGTTGTATCGCCGTTGGCGTTTTTCTTAACCAATTCATTATACTTTGCCGTATCAACCGGCGCGCGTGAATTGTCTTCTTCTTCGACTACAGTAGAATCTTTAGCTTTGGTTTTTCCGACACTTTTCTTTGCATCTGTAGTGCAAGAAGAAAAAGTAGCCATGAAAACAGTACTTACTAGTAATGCAGCAGTAATTTTTTTAATATTCATATTGGTAGATTAGATCCAGTGTCAAAAATACATTATTTCAAATTGTAGATAGGGTATAATTATCAACACCTTAACATTGTGTTGGTAACTCATTGTAGGTATAACAACCGTTCACTTGTATGCTGCCTAATACACATCAGACTAGTGTTAGAGTCTGGTTAGAGTCTTGTTAGACTTTGTTAGACCCCAGGCCTGATAAAACCCCAATGATAAGGTAATAGCAGACTGAAGTGTTTTAGCCCTTAAACCTATTGAACTTTCCAAATACACCTAAAGGGAGTTTTACACCCGATGTTGCTTGCAGATAAAGCTCTCCAGTTTCTAAGTTTTTAACCTGCGGGAAAGATGTTTTAATTAGGTTTTCCACAATCACCGATGAGAAGCCGAGTGAGTAAGTATTCAAAATCAAGAAATGTTCTTCCTCATCTAATAGCTGAACCACGTCTTGCATCATTTCCTGAATATGATCTTCAAGTTTCCATTTCTCGCCATTTGGTCCGTGTCCAAAGGCAGGTGGGTCTAAAATAATGCCATTGTATTTTTTACCTCGCTTTAATTCTCTTTTTACAAATTTCAAAGCATCTTCTACCACCCAACGAACGTCCTTTAATTTAGAGAGCTCTTGATTTTCATTAGCCCAATTCACTACTTGTTTAATCGAATCTACATGGGTAGTATCAGCTCCTGCTGCTTTTGCAACTAAGGAAGCGGCACCCGTATAGGCAAAAAGGTTTAAAACTTTTGGAGAAGGGTTTTTAAATTTTTTAATGCTTGAAGAGATATAGTCCCAATTTACTGCCTGCTCTGGAAATACGCCCACGTGTTTAAAAGACGTAAGTCCCAACCGTAAATTGATACTAATATCATCATTTTGATAATTCACATTCCAGCGGTCTGGAACATTTTTATCTGCTTTTAACCACTCACCTGAAGTAGCAGAGCGACCTTTAAAGTTTATATGTGTTTTTTTCTTCCACTCTTGTGGTGACAAAACCTTTTTCCATACGGCCTGAGGCTCTGGTCTGCTTAAAATCAAATTACCAAAACGTTCTAATTTTTCAAAATCACCACAATCTAATAATTCGTAGTCTTTCCAGTGTGTAGGGGTTAAAAGTTGTATCATGATAAGAAGAGGGTTAATTGGTTAAGCGTATAAATTGGTTAATTGCGAGGTTGCGAAGCATGAAGCAAAGCAATCTTAAAACTTTCCTTTTGCGGCTTTCATAAAGCGACTGGCAAAAACAAAATCATTCAATTCATCAATATCTGTTTTAGCGATTTCTTTGTTAGAACCTTCCCAGAATTTTTTGCCTTCGTGTAAAAAGATGATATAATCTCCGATACCCATTACCGAGTTCATATCGTGAGTCACCACAATAGTGGTGGTATTATACTCTTCAGTTAATTCTTTAATTAATTCATCAATTACAATTGATGTTTTAGGATCGAGGCAAGAGTTGGGTTCATCACAAAACAGGTATTTCGGGTTCATCGCTATTGCGCGTGCAATCCCAACCCTCTTTTTCATCCCGCCCGAAAGTTCTGCTGGAAATAACTTGTTTTTTCCTTCTAAGTTTACTCTATCTAAACAAAAGTTTACTCTATCTAGCTTTTCGCTGTGCGACTGATTGGTAACATATTTAATGGGAACATTACATTTTCTTCAACTGTCATCGAATCGAATAAGGCCGAACCTTGAAAAAGCATTCCAATTTCTTTTCTAATTTCTATTCTTTGCTCAAAGTTGAGTTGGGTAAATTCGCGATTGTCATATTCTACACTACCCTGTTCAGG
>DATJDT010000416.1:0-2733 GCA_035497275.1 Pedobacter sp. | reverse complement strand
ATTGTTAATTTCTTTAATTATAGAATACTTGTTCCCATTTTCATTGGTGTACCATCTGCCTCTAAAATTGGCGTTCCTAAAGCCTGCATTTCATTTAAATAGGCTTTCATGCCATAGCCCCAAGCATTAAAAGTAGTGATAGATGGAAAGTAGTTGACCTTTAAGATTTGCTCCACATCTAAATTGAATCTTCCAATCATCAATTGAATTTTTTTATCACTATAAGCTCCAAGATAGTTTACGGTCGCTTTTGCTTTGGTAGTTTGCAGGAGGTCCCAGAACCATGGTGCACCAGCGATGTCATCAACCGAAAAAGAATAACGCGTTAGATATTTATTATGCTGACTCGCCCCTGTACCAACCGTTTGATAGTTCATTTCGGTAACAAACTGATCATTAGCTACCAACTCCAAACCCATCTGTAAAATCTTCTTTTTCATCTCGCTATTGCGCTTTACTTTAAGGAAGATCGTATCTGTATATTTATGTGCAGGTATTACAAATTGTTTATTAACAAATTCGTAATCTCTACCGGCCACCAAAGTGCTTGTGTCTGCAACTTTAACTTGATACGGTCTATCAACATCTTTTATTTCTCCTGTAGTGCGCACTACAACTTTGTGCACGTATGAATCAACATAAGCTGATACATACCCGAAGGAATAATAAGCTGCATCTTTTCCTGTTACTTTCCCTATATCTTCATTCCCAGGAAAATAGATACTGCTATTTGCTTTATACAGATCTAATTTGTCCTCTTTGCAAGATTGAATTACAAATAAGGATATTGCTACTAATAGCAAACTATAAATTCTTTTCATAATCGT
Organism: Pedobacter sp.; assembly: GCA_035497275.1. Lineage (GTDB taxonomy): Bacteria > Bacteroidota > Bacteroidia > Sphingobacteriales > Sphingobacteriaceae > Pedobacter. The sequence continues at coordinate 1,906 of DATJDT010000416.1, read as the reverse complement.
TAATTTTAGCGTGGTTCTGTTTCAGATAATGGCAATGGAAAAACGTAATTCTTTGCTTCAAGCGAGACATCTCTTAAGCCTGTAGCCGAGAAAATATTACTAATCTGCTTGCGCTTATAGAAATACCACAATTGCCCTTCTCCATAAAACTCTCTTCTTGTTTCTTTTAAAATATCTCCCTGCAGATCTGTAGTAGTTCCAATGGGCAAACAATTACGGTGTTCCCGAATTTCATTGATATAAGCCAATGCTTTAGTCGAATTACTTTCGCATTCAGCAGCAATCAGGAAAACTTCGCTTAGGCGCATCCCGGAGACTGTATATCTAAAATTCATCCCCCCTGGGCTTAACAAGTCTTTGTATTTTACAAAAACAGAAAAGACCTTATCTCCATCGGGTTTCCACATTGATTTATAACGGTAATCCAATTCCCAGTTGTCGTAAATATTGCTTAAAAAGGAATTTGAAGATCCTGCGTATAACATCGACTCTGGTCTTAATGCTGCAGAGAAATTGGCATTATAGTTATCGTAAAGTTTTGGATTTTCAAAAGCGAAAATGATTTCTGGAGAAAATACTAAGTTAGGTGAGCTTGTATTATTAACCTGATCGGCAGTAATCCAAGGAAATTTACTCTTAATTGCGATTACTTGCTCTGCAGCTGCTAACGCTTTATCCTTTTGTCCCAACCATAAAAACGTACGTGCTTTAAGGGCCAAAACAGCATAATAATTCATATGATAATTACGATAGGTTAAATACGGTTTAACACCAATATTAACTAGGCCTGTTGTTTTATCTATTTTCGAATCTGTTAATGCCGGATCAACCTTACCTAGTAAACCCTCTGCCATTGCTAAATCTTCTAAAATACGATCAGCAACATAGGTTGAGGATTGAAAAGGGGCTGCTACGTTATCTGCCTTACTATAATATGGAATTAATTTTGCATTTGGATCTATTGCATAAGCTGGTGTATACATCCTTAAGAGATCTAAATAGAGGTATGCACGCAATGCCAATGCTTCTCCTTTAAAAATCGATAAAGTGTTTGCATCCAATACTCCTCCTTTAGTTTCTAGATTCCCTAGAAGACTGTTGATAGACAATATACTTTTGTACATCTTCGTCCAGAGCCTATCCGTTTGTGCACGGGCAGAAACATCTTCATAATTGTAAACTTGCAGCTGTTGTCTGATTACGCTGTGTGTAGGAGAAATATTATAATATTGAGCCAACAGATCCATTGTACCCATGGTTAATTCAAAACCATACATATCGGTTGAGCCTAAATCCAAATAAATTCCATTTAAGGCATCGATAAACCCCTGAGGGTTTTTAAATACTTCGTCTTCAATAAATTTATCTTCTGGTTTTACATCTAACCACTTTTTGCAACCAGTACTAAGCATACTTAATACGATGATTGCTATTGTAAAAATTCTTTTCATAATCATATTATTTGAAAGTAGCTACTAGACTCATGGAAATAGAACGGGCAAATGGATAGTCGATTCCTCGTTCTCTTCTCACTGTTGAAGCATAATATAAATCATTAGAAAAAGCAGAAAGCGCTAAGCTCGACATCGCTGCCTGATTTAACCATTGCTTATTTCTAAATGTATATCCTAAACTGATAGATTCTACTGAAAAGCTATTTTCGGTCTGAATAAATCGAGAAGACATTGGGGTACTTGAGGTGATAGAAATCGATTTAAATTGCGATAGATCTCCAGGGTTTCTCCAACGATCATAATAAGCACGTTTATCTTGGTTATTTTCGATATTAGCTAAAGAAATATTTTCAACCTTGTTAAATAATGCACTGTTCATATTATCCCTATCTAACAGGTATCTAATCATTAAATTGGCAGTAAAACCCTTGTAAGCAACATTTGTACGGAAT
>DATJDT010000415.1:0-8026 GCA_035497275.1 Pedobacter sp. | reverse complement strand
TAATTTTAGCGCCTACACGTGAGTTAGCGATGCAAATTGCCGAAGAAGTTAAGCGTTTTAGTACTTATACTGATTTGCGTTCGGTCGTTATATTTGGTGGAATTGGCCCTAAAGCTCAAAAGGAACAAATAAAAGCAGGTGTTGATATTATCATTGCAACTCCTGGTCGCTTTTTAGATATCTATCTATCTGGAGAAATTAATACTAAATATTTGCAGTTCTTGGTTTTAGATGAAGCCGATAAAATGATGGATATGGGTTTTATAGGCTCTATTCATAGAATTTTAGAGGTTGTACCTCGTAAGCGCCAAAATTTGCTTTTCTCTGCAACAATGAGTTCATTGGTTCAAAAAATTGCTGGCGATTTTTTAAAGCATCCAACAATTATTGAGGCATCCGAACAAGCAACTCCTGCACAAACGGTAACGCAGGTTTTGTATGAAGTCCCTAATTTTAAAACTAAAATCAATCTCCTGCAACATCTATTAAAAGATGTTGAGGTTTTTAATAGGTTGATCATTTTTTGTAAAACGAAAGCAGTTGCTGATAATATTTACAGTTTTGTAGTTCGCAGGTTTGGAGAAGAATCTGTCCGGGTTATCCACGCTAATAAAGGTCAAAATACTAGGATAAATTCTATCAATAGCTTTAAGGAAGGAAATATTAGGGTTTTAGTAGCCACTGATGTCGCTTCAAGGGGGATTGACGTATCGGAAGTTAGCCACGTTATTAATTTCGATGTGCCGATTATTATTGAAGATTATGTGCATAGAATAGGAAGGACCGGAAGAGCATTTTCTACTGGTGATGCCATTACTTTTTGTACAGAAGCTGAGAAATATTATGTGCGTAAAATTGAAAAATTAATCCGTCAGTATATCCCTGTTGCGCTAATTCCGGAAGGAGTTTTTATTGAAGAAACCCCTTATGATGAAAGACAATATATTGCTAGAGAGATAGATTTGCAGAAACGTAAAGAAGATCCAGATTTTAAAGGGGCATTTCATGAAAAGAAAAATGCTAAACAAATAGAGGAGCGAGAAAGAGAAAAGGCTAGGGCAAAAGCCCAAAAAACCAAGGTGTTTAAGAATAAAAAACGTTTCGATAAAAAGAAATAACAAGGGCTAGGATTGATCAGGATTTAAAAAGTAACTTAAAATGAAGTTTAGATTAACACCTTTAAACATTGTCACAGCATTAGGCTTTGCAACGCTGATATTTCTGTTCTTACAGCCAAAACAAACAGGAGCAGGACACATAAACTTAACTAGCTTTTACTTTTTAATATTAGGTTGCCTCGTATTAATAACTTTTGTAACTGACATGATCTTTAGGTTTACCCTGAAGGATTTAAAGAAAATTTGGATCGTAGAAATGGTTTTTATACTACTAACAACCGTTTTAATACTATTATTACAAAAGTAAAACCATAGTCGTTTAAATATACTTTGCAAAATCAGCATATTTGCATCACAAAATAATAATTGAATAAGCATCACTTTTAATATGAGACAAGCAGAAATAAAAATTACAGTAGAACTAGATGATCAAAATATGCCCGAAAATATCCTTTGGGAAAGTACCGATGCAGAAACAAAAGATCAAGTTCCTGTTAAATCAATGATATTAGCACTTTGGGATCATAATTATAAAAACTCTATGCGTATTGATTTGTGGACAAAAGATATGCCTGTTGATGAGATGAAAAGGTTTTTTTATGAAACATTACAGACTATGGGCGATAGCTTTTTAAAAGCCACAGGAGAAGAGAATATTGTAGAAGATTTAAGAGATTACTGTGCGCATTTTGCAGAAAAAATGGGTATTGACCCTAAGAAATAAGTAGTTTTACAGTTTTAAACCCTAACCTTCCACCCCTCACAATATGCTTATCGTTAACAAAATAAACGCTTATATCGGACTTCTTTTAGCAGTAATTGCAATTGGTATTTGTCCGATGATTAAAGTGCCATTTAAAGGTAATTGGAATTTGTATCAAACCGATGAACGCTTGTTTTTTATCAGTTTTGCACTTATTGGAATTACATCTCTTTGCTTGTTTGTTAGGCAATTAAGGATGTTCAGAATATTATCATTCGTGTTGTTTATCTGGGGTTTATTAATGGCCGCTGCGGTTTATTTTAAAACCAACCATTATTTTGACTCTAAGTTTTTTGATAAGGTATTAGCTAAAACGATCCATTACCAATGGGGATGGATTGTGCTCCTTGTAGCGGTTTTATTGTTGGTAACTAGTGTTAAACGGGGAGAGAAGCTTACGGTTTAATGCTGCCTCAATTGTTTACTCCAAGTGTTTTATGCTGGCGTTTACGTTTGAAATGCGTTTGCTTTAGATTCTTATCACCACTTATGATGCTGATATTGCCATCTACTTCGAAAATAGCTAGTTTGACATCCTTATAATGCTCAATTCCATGTTCTCTCATGGCTTCTTTTAATTCTTCGTCTGTAATGCCTAAATGACTGAGCTTTGCAAAGTTCAACTTCCCCTTATGGATTAAAATTTCTGGATGCTCAAAAATGAATTCCCTGAATTTCTTGTTTTTAAATGATACCTTTTTTAAGATATAGTTGAGCACGAAAAGAACAGCTGCCGCTGCTAAACCACCTAACAAACTTGTATCGTTGCCAACCATGGCATTTTGCACGGCATTGCTGATTAATAAAATTAGGACAACATCAATCGTATTTAATTGGGAAAGTTCTTTCTTACCAGTTAATCGAATAGCAACTAGCATAAAAATATATACGGCTAAGCTACGTAAGGCAATATCTAAATAAGGATTCATATTAAAATTTCAATTCCATTTGCCCTTTTTGTGCAACTTCTATTTCATGTTGTAATAGCCATTTTTTACGCCATAATTCGCCCGCATAACCCACTAGTTTACCATCACTGCCTATTACACGGTGACAGGGAACAACAATTGCAATGTTATTTTTTCCATTTGCTGCAGCTATTGCTCTTATGGCTAGTGGTTTATGTTCAGCAAATTTAGCATATGAAAGCGTTTCAGCATAGGGTATTTTTAATAGATTTCCCCAAACTTCCTGCTGAAATTCAGTTCCCTTTTGTGATATCGGAAAAGTAAAATCTTTAAGCTTTCCTTCAAAATAATCCGCAAGCTGTTGGGCAGCCAGCTGGCTGATAGCGTTTTCGACTAAATCTGTAGTATCTTTTGTTCCAAAAGTAATTACATTAACTGCAACATCATCCGCAATAATGGTAATATCACCTATCGGACTTTTAAAAATACTACAATATCTATTCATACTGCAATTTACAGTTTAATGTGAAATTCTTTAGGTTTTTAGGTTTTGTAAGTTATTTTCCTTAAATTTATCTAGGTTAATCCATATACTAATTAGGTGTTCAGTGCCTTCCTGTTAGCCTATCTTTCATAAAGATCTCACATTTTAGTTTGAGTCCACATCAAGTCCACCCCAGGTCCACGGTAAGTCCACGTCATGTCCACGGTAGTAGGCTTGTTACAAGGTAGTTCCTCCGTTATTCCTATAGTCTCTATCCTACAATAACAAGCAATGGTACTTTCCACTTTATTACACTACTCATTTTTGTCATCTCTTTTTAATCTTTTCTTCTTGCCCCTTACGCTTTACTCTTTTGTTTATCTTTGCCAAATGCACTTAGCAAATCAGGTTAAACAACTTATTAAAAAAGAAATGCGCTTAGAGTGGCGGTCAAAGTACGCGCTCAATGGAGTATTGTTATATGTTGTTTCTACAGTGTTTGTATGCTTTATGTCTTTCATCTCCATGCCAGAGAAATTAACATGGAATGCATTATTTTGGATTATCATGTTGTTTGCTTCTATTAATGCTGTGGCAAAGAGCTTCTTGCAGGAGAGTAGGGGAAGGCACTTATACATCCATACGTTGGTAAGTCCACTTGCTTTAATTATTGCGAAAACTTTTTACAATAGTTTACTCATGATTGGGTTAACCCTCATTGCATTTGTGTTTTATAGCATGGTGTTCGAACCGCCGGCCGATATGGATTTTCTGATGTATTTAGTGGCTGTAATTTTAGGAAGTTTAAGTTTTGCCACCATATTTACAATGGTTTCTGCAATTGCATCGAAAGCTGGAAATGGTGGCATGTTGATGGCTATTCTAAGCTTTCCAATTATTATACCTGTGTTAATCGTATTAATTAAGCTTGCAAAAAATGCAGTTGATGGTTTAGATCGAAGTGTGAGCTTGGATGATATAGGGCTTATGTTGGTGATAAATGCATTAATCATGTCCGTGTCTTTATTGTTATTTCCTTACCTTTGGCGGGATTAAAAAACCAGATAAATAGATAATGAGAAAAAATTGGTGGAAAGTTTTGGGCGCATGTATGGTACTTTATACAACAATTGGGGGATTGCTTTTAGGGGTTCCACGTTTGGCTATATTAAATGAAACCATCAGGAATTTGTATTTCCATGTGCCTATGTGGTTTGCAATGCTTACCTTATTCTCGATCTCTATTTTTTTTAGCATTAGATTTTTGCTGTATGGTGATGAAGAGGATGATCTAAAAGCGGTAGAAAGTGTAAATGTTGGCGTTATTTTTAGCTTATTAGGTTTAATTACTGGGGCTATTTGGGCCAAATTTACTTGGGGTCAATTTTGGAGTTTTGATATTAAACAGAATTTTACAGCAGTTGCTATATTACTTTATTTTGCTTATTTGATATTGCGTAATTCAATTGATGAAGAACAGAAAAGAGCTAAAATATCTGCTATTTATAATATTTTTGCTTTTCCAATGATGATAGTGCTCATTATGGTACTGCCACGTTTAGCAGACTCTTTGCATCCTGGTAATGGGGGTAATCCAGGCTTTAATAGCTATGATCTAGATAGTAGGATGAGAGCAGTGTTATATCCCGCATTTATCGGATGGTCTATTATTGGTTATTGGATATATACTATTCGTTTCCGTATTCGTTCACTAGAGAACAAACAACTTCATAATCATTAAAAAAACCCAGTTAGACTTCGTGAGTAACGATAAATAACAATAAGAAAAACGAATAATTAAATACTGATGAAAAAAATTGCTTTTACTTTAATGATGTTACTTACTACTTTTAATTTGTTTGCCCAAAACAATGAAGTAGAAATGGCCGATGCCTTTAGAAGCAACGGAAAAATATATGTTGTGGTAGCAGTTATTGTTATAATTCTAGTTGGATTGCTACTCTATCTCTTCTCTTTAGATAAAAGATTAAAAATGTTAGAAAAAAAATCTAGCGACAAAAACTAATTTTAGACTGCCTAATCACAATCTTTTATCATTTTATATAAGGTGTTGATCTTACACTAAGCAAATTTACACTTGCATTAATGGTTTATTTTAATGCAATTTTGCACCCGTAAAAGAATAACTACAATTTATAAAACTACAAATAATGGCTAATACAGCAAACGAAACAAGTTTCTTTCAAGATGTTTGTAAGAACTTTGATAGTGCCGCACAATTCACCAACCATCCAGAAGGTTTATTGGCTCAAATAAAAGCATGTAACAGTGTATACCGTTTCCAATTCCCAATCCGTAGAGGAAATGGTTTCGAAGTAATTGATGCATGGCGTGTTGAGCATTCTCACCACATGAGTCCCACAAAAGGTGGTATTCGCTACAGTGATATGGTTAACGAAGATGAAGTAATGGCGCTTGCGGCATTAATGACTTATAAGTGTGCTATTGTAAACGTTCCTTTCGGGGGTGCTAAAGGTGGAATTTGTATCAACCCTAAAAACTATACTGTTGCCGAGTTAGAAACAATTACTCGTCGTTATACAACAGAATTAATTAAAAAGAATTTTATTGGTCCCGGTATTGATGTTCCTGCTCCTGATTATGGATCTGGTGAACGTGAAATGAGTTGGATCGCGGATACTTATATGACCATGAATCCTGGTTCATTAGATGCTTTAGGTTGTGTAACAGGTAAGCCTATTGCATTGCACGGTATTCGTGGTAGAAAAGAAGCAACGGGAAGAGGTGTAGCTTATGCAGTACGTGAATGTGTTTCATTTGCAGAAGATATGGCTAAGATTGGTTTAACAGCTGGTTTAGATGGGAAAAGAGTAATCGTTCAAGGTTTAGGTAATGTAGGTTATCACTCTGCTAAATTCTTGGCAGAATTTGGAGCAACCATTGTTGGTGTTTGCGAATATGAAGGCGCAATTTACAATGCAAATGGATTAAATATTGACGAGGTTTTTGCTCACAGAAAAAATACTGGTTCAATATTAGGGTTTACAGGAGCTACAGACTTTAAAAACTCGATGGAAGGCTTGGAGCAAGATTGTGATATCTTAGTTCCTGCAGCGTTAGAAAATCAAATTACAGAAGCGAATATCCGCAACATCAAAGCAAAAATTATTGCTGAAGGTGCAAATGGACCTTGTACTCCAGAAGCTGAAGAGATCTTCACTGAAATGGGTGGAATGATCATTCCAGATATGTACTGTAACGCAGGTGGGGTAACTGTTTCGTATTTTGAGTGGTTAAAAAATCTTTCTCATGTGGCTTTTGGTCGTATGGAAAGTCGTTATGCAGAAAATTCTAATGCTAACTTAATTAATACTTTAGAGAATTTAACGGGAAAACAAATTCCAGCAGAAAACCGATTAATGATCGTTAAAGGTGCGTCTGAAATGGAATTGGTAAATTCTGGTTTAGAAGATACGATGATTCATTCTTATCGTGAGATAAGAGAAACTTGGCTTAATAAACCACAAGTGAAAACTTTGAGAACAGCTGCATTTGTAAATTCAATTGATAAAATTGCAGTTTCTTATATGAATTTAGGTATTTGGCCGTAGGTCAATTAACTGTTTTCAGTTAACTATACATTAAAGGTTCAGATTTATCTGGACCTTTTTTTGTAATTTAAGACCAGCGTCAAAACTTTTATCTTTTTTGAACGTATATTGTATAAACTAGCATCATGAAATTTTTTAATTTATTGCTAATGGCAATAGCGCTGCTATTGTTGGGAGCATGTGGGAACCAAGAAAATAAACAAACTAAAGCTACATTAGTAAAACCCAAAGCAACAGAAAGGGTTGCTGTTTTTGCAGGCGGTTGCTTTTGGGGTATTCAAGAAGGGTTTAGCGAATTAAAAGGTGTTATTAAAGCAACGAGCGGTTATACTGGTGGTACTAAAGAAAACCCAACCTACGAAGAAGTAGGTACAGAGCAAACCGGCCACGCTGAAGCTGTTCAGGTAATTTATGACCCGAATACGATTAGTTTTGAGCAACTTACACATGCGTTTTTTGTAATGCACAACCCTACCGAGCTCAATAAACAAGGTCCCGATGTTGGAACTAGCTATCGCTCTATGGCTTTTTATGCAAATGATGAAGAAAGAAAAGTGATTGAAAGGGAAATAAAAAAAGTAAATGAAACAAAGTATATTGGCTTAACCGTTGTTACAGAGGTTAAACCATTAACAACCTTTTATCCCGCAGAAAATTACCACCAAAATTATGTTCGGTTACACCCAAATGAAGCCTATGTACAAGGGGTTTGTGGGCCAAAGGTTGAGAAGCTAAGAGCTGCAATGCCAGAATTGCTGAAGGAAGAATTTAAATAAAACGCTATAACCCCGAGTTTTAGTTTATACTATATCAATTTATTGTCATGATATAGAATACCACCACCTCAAAATGCTTCAGCTAAGTATGTTTTTTTATCTTTGTAATCGAAGATTTTAAATTGAAACTTAAATGAGGAAAAGTGCAATTGTTGGTTTAATCACTATAGCTATCTGTATTGGCTTTTTAGTGAGTTTAAACGCAGATACTGATACCTATTCTAATTTTACTGAAGCAGCTTCTTCAAATAAAGAAGAGCATGTAATGGGCTACTGGGAAAAGAGTAAAGGCATGCACTACGATGCAGTAAAAGACCCTAACCACTTTTCTTTTTTCATGAAAGATGAAAAGGGACTAGTTAAGAAAGTGGTTTTAAGCGGAAC
>DATJDT010000414.1:0-3004 GCA_035497275.1 Pedobacter sp. | reverse complement strand
CATTGCTTCCTATAAAATGGATGCCTGTAAACTGACTGAACCAGGAGTGCTTCAACGCTTCTGGTTTTTTTGATTACAGGCCTTTATTAGTAAAACTAAGGCATCACCGTAACCCTCCTTCCCTCAACTTTAAAGTTAAATTTATCTGTATTAGAAAATGTTTTTAAAACTGTAGCTAACGGTTTACTGCGAGAAATGTTCCCGCCTAGTTTTTGCTGACTAATATTGGGTGCATAAACAACATCTATATCGTACCATCTTGCTATTTTTCTCATGATAGACTGAATGTCTTCATCTTCAAACAAAAAATAACCCTCTTTCCATGCAATAGCTTCAGCAACGTTGACCGCGGATTTATCTAATTGATTTAACTCAACAACAGCTTGTTCTCCTGGTTTAAGAAGTGTAGATTTACTAGAATTAAGCAATTTTACCCTTACACTTCCCTTTATCAAGGTAGTTTCTGTCCTGGTTTCGTCATCATAAGCATTTACATTAAAATGCGTTCCCAAAACCTCTATCTCTTGTCCTTTACTATGAACTATAAAAGGCATTTTCCTATTTTCTGACACTTCGAAATAGGCTTCTCCAATAAGACTCACTTCTCGTTTTGCACCAGTAAAAGCTGCTGGATAACTCAATGAAGAAGCGGCATTTAGCCAGACTTTTGTTCCGTCTGGAAGACTGAGCTGATATTGGCTACCTTTAGGTGTAATAATTCGATTAATTGCGCTGGCATCTGCTTTACCAGTGTAAACGAGTTGCCCATCTTTTGTTTTGGTAATCGTTACACCGGCCTGCATTGCGATTTCACCGTTCTGCGCTTCATCGAGAGAAATTGTCCTGCCATCGGCCAGTGTTAGCATGGCTTTATTTGTTATTGGCTTTTGCACTACGCTTTTTTCCTTTACTATACTTATTGTCTTCTCTTGTTTAGGGCGATAAAAATAAAAACCTATACTTAAAGATAAGAGCAATATTGCAGCGGAAGCAATGCTAGTCCAGGGTAATTTCCTGCTGATAGGGTAAACAGGTGTTTCGATTTCTTTAGCTAAAGCCTCCCATATTTCCTTCAATTGCTCATCTTTTAAGTCCTGGTGAAGCTCGGGCAATTCCTTTTCCTCATAGGTAAGGTACCAAGTTTCCAATATGGCACGCTCTTCCTCTGTACATTTGCCTGCCAGATACTTTGCTAATAAGTTGCTTACCTCTTGTTTCTCCATACCTAGAATCTCCAATTTATAACAAGACAGCTAAGTGGTATGCAAACAGGTAGAAGAAATTAAATTTATTTTAGCAGCTATAAGAAATAAAATAGGATGCCCAATTTGACCCTTAAAATCCTCAGTGCATTACTGATTTGTTTAGAGACCGTTTGTGGAGATATATTGAGGTTCCCAGCAATTTCATCATGAGAGAGATAACCATCACGACTTAGCAAAAACACTTCCCTCATTTTAAGGGGCAGTGCATCTATTTCCTTTCTGATAATTTTTGCAAACTCCTTTTCCCTTATCCATAAATCTGTAATGTAATTATCGTTGGTGATAAAGGTTTGAAGGGAATTAATATATTTAGATTCAACCTTTTTATGAGAAAGATGATTAAAAACTCGGTTACGAGCTGCACAGAATAAATAACCTGCTAAATTATCGGTTTCAGGCATATCTGCTTTATTTACCCATAATTTTATAAAAAGATCCTGTAATACGTCCTTAACTTCTTCAAAATTACCTAATTTTTTATAGAGATGATTTTGAAGTACCTGTTTATAGCGGTTATAAATTTCCGTGTATGCATTTTTATCACCTTGCTTTAGCAAAGTAGTTAGTTCACGGTCACAAAGCGTTTTATATTCCAGCATTACAGCACTTGTTCAACACGAATTTATAAAAATAAAGTAGATTTAATAGATTAGTTACTAAAATCATGGCCGATAAAGATATAAGATGGGAACAACGTTTTTCAAATTATAAAAGAGCGTTACATCATTTAGTTCCCTTTGGTAATTTATCAAATGAGCGCCAATTAAGAGATTAATACAAGCTTTTACGCACGAGTTCAATTCACTTGAACATCTTCTTTTCCCAACCAAGAAAGTAATGGCGTAGTGATATGCTGTACGTGTTCAATTGGGGAATTTCTACGGCAACCTTCTTTATCATTAAATAGGGATTTTCCCATTCGCCATTGTTGACTTTCAAAACACCATATTTCGGGGAGTCCTGTATTCCAACCAATAGTTAGATAGAAAACTTAATAATTTAGAATTAATAGCATCGCTACGTCATTAGTCAAAATTGTGTTTATAATTTTACTAATATTGTTAGTAATTACTAACAATATTAGCTTTATATTTGTTATACCTTAATCTTTGGCGAAATGTGCCTTAGATAAAGTAAAATATGAATTCAGATAAAAAGGAAATATTAGCACAACTGCAAAAGCAGCTATTGGAAATGCAGGGTTTTAAACCTGCTTCCATTGCTAATAGCGAAGGTTTTGGGTTGGGCAAGCTAGAGAACTGCTTTCCCAATGCCATCTTCCCTACCGGAACGATTCACGAATTTTTAGCTCAACATCCAGCAGATACGGCGGCAAGTGAGGGTTTTATTGCTGGTTTAATGGCCAAGATGATGGAAGCAGGAAACAGTTGTCTATGGATTAGCCGTAATCGAAAACTTTTCCCTCCTGCGCTGCAAGCGTTTAATGTACAGCCCGACCAGATCATTTTCATCGACCTCAACTCGGAAAAAGAAATCCTATGGGTAACAGAAGAAGCACTAAAATGTGATGACTTAGCTGCAGTTATAGCCGAAATACCCGATATCGATTTTGCACAAAGCCGTAGATTGCAGTTGGCCGTTGAAAAAAGCAAGGTTACAGGCATGTTATTAAGAAAAGACCCAAAACGGTCACTTTCTGCAACTGCTTGTACTGTAAGGTGGCAAATTAAGCCACAAGCCACAGAAATTCAAGATGGATTGCCAGGTGTAGGGTACCC
>DATJDT010000413.1:0-9986 GCA_035497275.1 Pedobacter sp. | reverse complement strand
AAACACTAAGGAACGGCAATTTCGTAATTTCGGGATGGCTAACCCAGAAGGTTACCGTAAAGCTTTACGCTTAATGCGTTTAGCCGAGAAATTTAATAAACCGGTAATTTCGTTTATTGATACAATGGGAGCTTACCCTGGTTTAGAAGCTGAAGAGCGTGGGCAAGGCGAAGCAATTGCAAGGAATTTATTGGAGATGTCGGTGCTTAAAGTGCCTATCTTGTGTTTTGTGGTTGGTGAAGGTGCATCAGGCGGTGCCTTAGGTATTGGAATTGGCGATAAAGTTTATATGCTAGAGCATACTTGGTACTCGGTTATTTCTCCAGAGTCTTGCTCGTCCATTTTATGGAGAAGCTGGGATTTCAAAGAGAAAGCGGCTGAATGCTTAAAGCTTACGTCGGACGATATGTTTAAGAATAAACTAATTGATGGCATTGTGAAAGAACCACTAGGTGGAGCTCATCAAAATCCAGAATTGATGGGACAAACGCTTAAGAAACAAATAATAAAAGACCTTAAAGAATTAACTAAAGTACCTACAGAGAAACTTATTGCAACAAGAATTGATAAATTCTGTGCAATGGGCGTTGTAGTAGAAGGCTAATGATTATTGGTGTAACTAACTTTCTTCGAATACGGTAGCTGATTCGTTCCTAATATTGCCGGAATAAATATAATATAAACCTAGCTTAAGTCTAGGTTTAAGCGACGAATTTATTCGATAAAGCCTAATGCTTCAGCTTCGCTTTAAATAATTTCTCTAGTTTTTCCATTTTTGGTAAAATTACAATCCTGCAATAGGGCAATTCTCCATTTTTAGTGAAGTAATCTTGGTGGTAATTTTCAGCAACATAAAAGGTTTCGGCTTTATCAATGCTGGTTACTACCGGTTTTCCAAAAGCGTTGTCCTTATTAAGTGCAGCCTTATATTTTTCGGCAATTTCTTTTTGTTCAGGGCTATGATAAAAAATAACTGAACGATATTGGGTGCCAACATCTGCACCTTGTCGGTTTAGCGTAGTAGCGTCATGGCTTTTCCAAAAAACTTCTAAAAGTTCATCGTAACTAATCTTGGCTGGATCATATTCCATCTCAATTACTTCAGCATGGTTGGTTAATCCGCTACAAACCTCTTCATAGGTGGGATTAGGGGTGTTACCACCTTCATAGCCAGATTTGACATTGGTAACGCCATTCAAACGTTGAAATAAAGCTTCGGTGCACCAAAAACAGCCCATGCCGAAAGTAGCTTTTTGTAATTTTTTTTGTTGAGCATCTGCATTTTCCATAGATAGGAGGACTAAAATTAATAATAGGAGATGTTTCATTTTTTTACGAATTACGTTCAGTAATTATACGCAAAACAAAGGAGTTTAGTTTTTCAATAACTAAAATGCTAATTATTATTGACAATAGGATGGCGATTTGGCAATAAGTTTCTAAATTTATATCATAATTAAAATTAAACGATATGTCTACACCTTACATTCCATGCCTCGATTTAGGCACATATATTAATGGCACAGAAGAGCAACGTAAAAAGTTTTCTGATGAGCTTGGAAGAGCTTTTAATGATTCGGGTTTTGTAACCATCACCAATCATGGTGTTAGCCAGGAGTTAATAGATAAGTTATATGCGAATATTAAGGCAGTATTTAGTTTGCCGGTAGAAGTAAAACGTAAATATGAGAAAGTTGAACTGGCAGGACAAAGAGGATATACCAGTGCTGGAAAAGAAACAGCAAAAGGGGCGAAGACTGCCGATTTAAAAGAGTTTTGGCAAATAGGACAGGAGGTGAGCGATGGTGACCCGATTAAAAGTGAATATCCTGCTAATGAAGTGCTCGAAGAAATTGAAGGCTTTAATGCTGTTACTAGAGAAATTTATCAAAAATTGGAAGAAAATGGCAAACATTTGCTACGTGCCATTGCTACCTATTTAAATTTGCCAATTAATTATTTTGATGAGCATGTTCACAACGGGAATTCCATTTTAAGGGGTATTCACTATTTTCCGATAGAAAATCCCGACGCTTTGCCAGACGATGCTGTGCGTGCTGGAGCACATGAGGATATTAATTTAATTACCTTATTAATTGGGGCTAGTGCTGATGGTTTGGAAGTGCTTACCCGCAGTAACGAATGGTTGCCGATTAAAGCGCACCATACGGATATTGTAGTGAATGTTGGCGATATGCTGCAGCGCTTAACCAATAATAAGCTTAAATCTACCACTCATAGAGTTGTTAATCCACCTCGCGAATTGATGAAAACTTCCCGTTTCTCGGTTCCGTTCTTTTTGCACCCCCGTAGTGATATGGATTTAACCAGCTTGCCATCAACAATAGACGCGGAACATCCAAAAGCTTATAGTGATATGACTGCTGGAGAGTATTTAGATGAGCGATTAAGAGAGATTGGGCTTAAAAAATAATTCTTTTACAGTTTTTAGTTAACAGTTTTCAATTGCGACTTGTAAAAAAATCTTCTTCAACAGAAAGAGATCTTTATGCAATTGTGAACTGTTAACCTAAACATGGGAACAGTTATCCCTTTTTCAAAAACTCGGTTTTTAATACCACGCGCATTTTATCGGCTTTGCAATCTACTTCTCTAGGGTCATCAGTTAATTTAATATTCTTGATTACCATTCCCTTTTTCAAGGTTACCGATGTTCCCTTTACAGGCAAACTTTTAATTAATATAACTGAGTCGCCATCCATTAAACGATTACCATTGCTATCTTTTACAATTAATTCTTCTTCCATGCTGTTGTGATTTTTCACAAAGGTAAATATTTTATGTTAACAGGAATCTATTTCTTCCCTTTGTCAACCGCTCTAATAATTGCATCTTGTATTCTGGGACGAATATTTAGTCTTCCCAATTGTTCACTAACTGTAGGATTTACGCGGTTAGACAAAAATACATAGATTAAACCCCGAGCAGGATCAGTCCAAACGGCAATGCCTGTATAGCCTGTGTGGCCAAATGTTTGTGGTGAGGCTAGCGACGAAGGATATTTCTTGGTTAAATCGGGGTCCCAACGGTCAAATCCCAATCCCCTTCTGCTTACGTTAGACTGCTTTGAGGTAAACATATCAACAGTTTGAGGTTTGAAATACTGTTCGCCCCCATAGGTTCCTTTATTAAGCATCAGCTGATAAAAGATGGCCAAGTCATTTGCCGTGGCAAATAAGCCAGCGTGGCCTGCCACACCGCCTTTTAAAGCAGCCCCCTGGTCATGTACATATCCTTCTAATAGGGTTTTCCTGAAAACTTTATCGTCCTCAGTTGGCACTATCCTATCTTTTGGAAAACGGTTCCTAGGTAAATAGCCAGCAGTATGCATACCTAATGGAGTATAAAAATTGCTTAAAACATATTGGTCTTCGGGTTTCTCTGTAATATGCTCAACAATATCTTGCATCACATACATGCTGATATCGCTGTAAACATAACTTCCTCTAGTTTTTATTGGGGAATTTAACATTTTTGGCCACATAAAATCGTTAAAAAACCCCTTTTTAATATAGTAGTTGTCTGCAACTTTTGTTGGAAATGCAGCTGTTGAATCTCTGCTATAATCTCCTGCTTTTACATAATCATGAAATGGGATATAAGGAATAAACCCAGCCTGATGTAGCATCACTTCACGAACATTAATGCTATTCATGGGCGTATTTCTTGCTTTTGCAATGTAATAGCCAATGTTTGTGTCAAGTTTTAGTTTATTTTGTTCAACCAATCGCATTACGCTCGGTGTAGTAGCTGTAACTTTGGTAACCGACGCAAGGTCAAATATATCAGTTATTTTATCAGCTCTTTGATTGTCATAAGTATGATAGCCAAAGGCCTTGTTGTAAATTACTTTCCCATCTTTTGCTACTAAAACTACCATACCCGGGGCAGCCTTTTTAGCAATTCCTTCTTGCACAATGTCATCGATCTCTTTCAAGTCTTCGGAATTAATTTCCGCATCTTCTGGTACCGTGTATTTTAGTCGGGTAGCCATCGTTTGATAACCCGACCCTGCGGTATATTTTCCTGAATACCCTTTGGCTAGGATTTGCTGAGCGGGTATCCCTCCAAAAATAATTTGGGGAATTACCATGCTAGATTCTTCATTGGTTTGTGGTGTCCAAATGATGGGCGCCATTAACTGATCTAGGTTAGCTAAACTTTTACCGTCCCCAAATAATGCTACAATTACGTTTTTATTTTTAGCGATGTTGTTTACGAAATTTAAATACTTTCCATTGGAAGTCATTTCATCTGTCAATGCAATGATAACCGTATTAAAATATTTTAAATCATCTTCTAAATCGTTTAAGGTAGTAGAATCTTTATATGGAAGGGCGTTTAAAGTGGTTACGTTAGCATATTTATATAGTAAACTGTCAAAAGCTAGCTGGTGTTCGAAACCTAAATTGACCGAAGCAAAATGTTTATCGGCCAGGCCTACAATAGGGATTAAGTTTTTTTGATTGTTAAGGAGTACTGAGCTTTTAGCAATGGAGTTGATTGCTTTTAAACGGTTTTCGTTGTGTTTATGTTCTTGGGCGCAGGCACTTAAGGTGAAAATTAGAGCTAGAGATGCAACAACTGTACTTACTAATTTATTTTTTTTCATATACTTTTTCTCCATTAACGTAAGTTTTCAGGACCTTATTTTGTAAAATTTGTGATGCGGTAGCTTTCATGATATCATTTTCTAGTACAATAAAATCGGCAAATTTGCCCACTTCAAGGCTTCCTTTTTCTTTTTCTTCAAAGTTTGCTTTTGCTGCCCAAATCGTCATTCCTCTTAGGGCTTGCTCGGCAGTTAAGGCATTTTCCATTTGGTAGCCATTTTTTGGGAAATCTTTAGCGTCTTTTCTGGCTGTTGCTGCAAAAAATGTAAACATAGGGTTAATTTGTTCCACAGGAAAATCAGTTCCCAAAGGAATCCAACCATTTTGTTCCATTAATTGTTTGTAGGCATAAGCACCTTTTACTCTTTCAGCACCTAATCGATCGCCAGCCCAATACATGTCTGAAGTGGCATGCGTAGGCTGTACTGATGGGATTATACTTGCGCTTCCAAATAAGTTGAAATCACTTTGTGCTACTACCTGAGCGTGCTCAATTCTCCATCTCTTATCATTTTTAGCACCTAGAACCTGGTTATAGATTTTAAGAATCGTACGGTTTGCAGAATCTCCGATAGCGTGTGTGCACATTTGAAAGTTGTGATCGTTTATTTTTTTTGCCACTTCTTCGAAATGTTTAGTTTCGCTTAATAGGAATCCTCTTTTATGGGGCATATCACTATAGTCATGTAACAGGCAAGCGCCACGTGAGCCAAGTGCACCATCAGCATATACTTTGAAAGCTCTTACATTTAATCGATCAGTTTTAATTGCTCCGCGTTTAAATAGATAATCGAAATTTTTCTCAGTATCTGATAGCATTACGTATAAACGCATCTTCAATGAGTTTTTTGCCTGCATTTTTTCGATGAAATCTACTGCCTCAAAGTCTAAACCGCAGTCGTCTATTGTAGTTAAGCCAACTGAAAAACAATTTTTTTGTGCATCTAGAAAAATTTTCTCCATTTGTTTTGAGTCTGGAGCAGGGATTTTATTTTGAACTAAACCAACTGCATTGTCAATTAATAAACCAGTTAGTTTTCCATCTTTCTCTACAATATCCCCTCCTGTTAAGGCAAACGACTTGCTGAGACCTGCCTCATCTAATGCTTTTTGGTTAACTATAGCTGCATGGCCGTCAATTCTCTCTAATAAAACTGGCCTATTAGGGAACATCAGATCTAATTTTTCTTTAGTGGGAAATTGTTTAATAGCCCAATCATTTTGGTCCCATCCTCTACCAATTAACCATCCATCAGGATTAGTTTTTGCAAATGCACTTAGCCTTGTTAAAACATCCTCCCAACTGGTTGTTTCTCTTAAATCAGCACTTTGCAAACTTTGCCCATAGCCCATAAAATGAGCATGAGCATCAATAAAGCCTGGAAATACTGCCTTTCCGTTTACGTTGAGCTCTTCTTTGGCCGCGAACTGTTTTCGGATATCGTTAGTTGTACCAACGCCAATAATTTTGCCATCCTTTGTTGCAATTGCTTCGGCAATATCAAATTTTTCGTTTACAGTGTAAATTTTACCATTATAGATAATTAAATCTGCTTTTTGCTTGCTACAACTAGCCACGATGAATAACAATGCAATTAAGAAAGGGGATCTTTTCATATTTTAAAGATAGAAAAAGGTTGGGTTTTATCTATGAACTTTTTCTTATAGTAAATTTCATAGATAAGTCATTTAGAGTCAACAATATAAAAACAGACTTAGGGATAAGGCTAATTTTCGCTAAATTAGCAACCTTACAATACTAATAAATGTCTGATATTATACAACTTTTACCTGATAGTGTTGCCAATCAAATTGCCGCTGGGGAGGTGGTTCAGCGACCAGCATCAGCAGTAAAAGAGTTGCTTGAAAATGCGATTGATGCAGGGGCTGATAAAATACAATTGATTGTTAAAGATGCAGGGAAGGCCTTGATCCAGGTGATCGATAATGGTTGTGGAATGAGCATTACTGACGCGAGAATGTGCTTTGAGCGCCATGCTACTTCAAAAGTCCGCAAAGCGGAAGACTTATTTGCAATTCGTACCATGGGTTTTAGAGGCGAAGCAATGGCTTCGATTGCTGCAATAGCCCAAGTAGAGTTGAAGACTAAACGCCATGAAGATGAAGTAGGTACTTTAGTTCAAATTGAAGGAGCTTCATTTATCAAGCAAGAGCCTATTGCTACACCCGGAGGAAGTAGTATCTCGATAAAAAATCTATTTTATAATACGCCAGCTCGCCGTAATTTTTTAAAAAGTAACCCTGCTGAGATGCGTCACATTATTGATGAATTTCAGCGCGTGGCTATGGCAAAACCAACCATTGCTTTTAGTTTACATCATGATGGCGTCGAGATTTACCGTTTGCCTGCATCGGCATTAAAACAACGCATTGTCCATTTATTTGGTAGTAATTATAACCAACGATTAATTCCGGTTGAGGAAGAAACGACCATCATTAATCTAAAGGGATATATTGGAAAACCGGAGTTTGCAAAAAAGACTAGGGGTGAGCAGTTTTTCTTTGTAAACGATCGTTTTATTAAAGATGCTTATTTAAATCATGCAGTGAATAAAGCTTATCAAGAGTTGCTGCCCGACGATAATTATCCATTGTATGTGTTGTTTATCGATATCGATCCTGCAAAAATTGATGTAAATGTACATCCAACTAAAACTGAAATTAAGTATTTGGATGAAAAGTCTATTTATGCAATTATTCATTCGGCCGTTAAAAGATCTTTGGGAAGGTTTAATATTAGTCCTACGATAGATTTTAATCAGGAAACTGGTTTTAATCAAATGATAAGTCCGATAGCACACGAGGATATAGTGCCTCCAAGTATTGCTTTTAATCCTGATTTCAATCCTTTTGCCCCAAGTAGATCTCCCGTTAAAGAGTCTTCATCCGCATCCTATTTACGTAGCCATGGCAATGCGGGTAGTAGCACGCAAAATTGGGGTTCGTTATACGAAGTTACCGAGCATAAGGTGGTAGAGCAATCGGCCCTCCCTTTAACGCCTGCATACGAAGGAGATCAATTTGAACCCGTTCAGAAGCAATTTATGCAAGTGCATAATCGTTACATTGTTTCACAGATTAAATCGGGTGTAATGGTAATTGATCAGCAGGCTGCACATGAAAGAATTTTATATGAGCGATTTTTACTTCATTTAGAAGATAGAAAGGGAGCTTCGCAACAAAGTCTTTTTCCGCAAACCGTGACGCTAAGTCCGAATGATTACGAATTAGCTAAAAGTTTATTAGAGGATATTAAAAGTTTAGGTTTCGAGGTAAGGGAGTTCGGTAAAAATACTTTAGTAATTGAGGGTGTTCCTGTTGATTTAGGGAGTACAACGATTAATGAGACGCAATTATTTGAACATTTGATAGAAGGATATAAAAATTCGCAGCAAGAGCTAAAGCTCGATAAAAGAGACTCCTTAGCCAGAAGTATGGCAAAGAATAGTGCTATTAAAGTAGGAACTGCATTAAGTCAACAAGAAATGAATACTTTAATTGAAGAACTTTTTGCCTGTAAAACTCCTAACTTTAGCATTAATGGCAAACCTGTAATACAAACTATTGCATTAAGTGAATTAGCGCAGAAGTTTGAGCGTTAGCAGACAGGATTTAGGCACAGGTATTGACGATCAGTGATATAAATGAACCAAGATTATAAATATGAATAACATTCCACCAGTAGTAAAAAATTTGCTAATTATTAATATACTTTTTTTTGTAGCCAAATGGATTTTCGAGCAACAAGGAATTCCATTTGATGAATATTTGGCAGTATTCTACTTTGATTCGCCATTTTTTAAAATATGGCAGCCATTAACATATATGTTTATGCACGGAAATACCATGCATATTTTCTTCAATATGTTTGCGCTTTATTCTTTTGGAGGGATATTGGAAGCACATTGGGGACCAAAACGATTTATTAATTTTTACTTGATTACTGGATTTGGTGCTTTAGCGTTGCAATGGGCAGTACAAGCATTCGAAGTTTACCAAATAACCGGTTCTGCGATTAATAATCTTGAAACGCTTTCAGTAGCTAGCGCAATAGATGTTGAGACACTTAAATCTATTTATTTTGGATCAATGGTTGGTGCTTCAGGTGCTATTTTTGGACTTTTAGTTGCTTTTGCTATGTTATATCCAAATATAGAAATGTATATTATGTTTATCCCGGTTCCCGTTAAAGCAAAATATATTATTCCGGTATATATAGTAATTGAGCTATTTTTAGGTGTGGGTAAATTTGCGGGGGATTCTGTGGCCCATTTTGCCCATTTGGGTGGAGCACTAATTGGCTATATTTTGGTAAGAATGTGGCGAAACAAAACAACTTATTTCGATTATTATGATTAGTGGCCTTTGGCGTGATTTGCAGGTTAAGTTTTTTAAGTCTGGCAGTCCGGCTATGTTATACATCGGCATTAACGGGCTTATATTTATAGTAACCTCTTTGCTTGGGTTGATAATGACTTTTGCTGGTAAGAAAGATTGGGTGGCCTTGCAAATTCAAGAGTATTTCGCTTTTCCGGCAGCAATAGGTAGTTTGCCAGTTAAGTTTTATACCATTTTAACCTATCAGTTTTTTGATGGAGATTTTTTTCATATTCTCTTCAATATGTTATGGCTATATTGGATCGGGCAAATCTTCTTATCTTTTTTAAAGCCTCGCCAATTTCACTTTGTGTATATAGGAGGGGGCATTTTGGGAGCCGTATTCTTTACCCTCATAAGTAATTTGGCACCTGCTTATCAGGTGTCAGCTCCTAGTGCGACAATTATTGGCTCTTCGGCGGCAGTAATGGCAATCTTTACTGCAGTAACTACATTGGTGCCTAATTATAACATGAGATTGATGTTTATTGGCGATGTGAAGCTTAAGTACCTGTTTGCTGTATATTTGGTTATAGACATCTTGGGGACAAAATTTGACAACGCTAATGCTGCTGGAAATTTCTCACATTTAGGTGGTTTGATATTTGGATTGATTTTTATTAAATTATTGCAAAATGGTAAAGACTGGAGTACTATCTTTAAAAGAAAACCAAAATTAAAAGTAGTTAAAAACAACGCGCCTAAAAAGAGCGAAACCAATGTTAATCAACAAGAAATAGACAGGGTATTAGATAAAATTTCTAAGTCCGGATATGATCAGTTAAGCAAAGAAGAAAAGGAAATTTTATTTAAGGCAAGTAAAAATTAATGAAGAAAAAGAGGATAACATTTTTTGATAAATTAATATTCGTAATAGCTGTCGTTATGGCTATTGGAATGTTTCTGGGGGTCAGAGCTGGTGTTAGTGATCCTCGTCAACATATGATTATTGCC